>SLRE01000060.1 GCA_007131125.1 Bacteroidales bacterium
ATATAAAAAAAATCAAAAAGCCCGGTGAGCCACTCAACTTTTTAATTATGACCGGGGGAGGAGATGAGCGCATTGCTGTTGAAATTATGAAAGCCGGTGCTATCGATTACCTCATCAAAGAAAAAGGCTTTTTTAACCGGGTGCATATGGCAGTGGAGCAGGCTTTTGAGCACATCCGGCTGAAAGCAGAACTTGAAGAATCCCGGGCCAAACTGCAAAAAAGCATACAAAAGCAAAAGGAGCTTAATGCCCGCGTTACCAGGCAGAAAACTGCCCTTGAAGTAGAGAAAGCCGAAAAAGACCGTTTGCTGCGAAACATTCTTCCCGAAAAAATTGCCAAAGAGTTAATGGACAAGGGCACTGCCAAAGCCCGTTATTACGAAAAAGCAACCGTTATGTTTGCCGATGTGGAGGCTTTCTCCTCCAAATCGGTCTTTTTTACTCCTATTGAGCTGGTTGAAAAACTCGATGAATACTTCTGTGCTTTTGATACCATAATTGAAAAGCAAAACCTTGAAAAAATCAAAACTATCGGAGATTGTTATATGTGTGCCGGTGGTATACCACAGGAAGACCCCCTGCATCCTTTCAGGGTGGTATTGGCCGGTCTTCAAATCCAGGATTTGACTGGGGATTTGAAGGCCCGGGCCGAAAAAAAAGGTAAAACCTCATTTGAACTCAGGCTGGGCATCCATACCGGCGAAGTGGTGGCCGGGGTAATCGGACGCAAAAAGTTTGCATACGATATATGGGGAAATGCTGCAAACATGGCCAGCTGGATGGTAATGGCCGGGGAGGTGGGAAAGGTAAATGTTTCGAAAAAAACCCACGACCTGGTGTGTGATTTATTTGATTGCACTCCCAGGGGAAATATTCCCGTGAAAAATGATCAGGCCGTGCCCATGTTTTTTATCAATAAAATTGCTCCCGGATTTCATTCCGATAAAAAAGGACTGGTGCCCAATGAAGAATTCTGGGACAAGGCTTCCGCAATATCAGGACTGGCTGCTGAAAAAAACAACAACTGAACTATTTATTTCCCAAAAGTTTCGAACCATAAGCATACTTGTTAAAACAAGAGATTATCGTAATTTTGCTTGGTTTAAAACAACCCGCTTTTTAAAAATATAGATGGACCGGTTTTTCGGACATACGCAGCAACAGCAATATCAAATCGTGGTAATCGAGGATGATATTGCCCTGAATAAACTTATCCAGAAAAGGTTGGAAAGGCAGGGGTTTTCAACCGACGGCTTTTTTACCGGAAGCGAAGCCCTGGAATGGATACGCAGAAACCCTGATGAAAGCATTCTCTACCTGCTGGACTATAACCTCTACGATATGAGCGGGGAAGAGCTGGTGAGAACCCTGAAAAATGAAGGCATCCAAATACCCTTTGTAATCATAACCGGTCATGGCGATGAAAAAATTGCCGTGGAAATGATGAAGCTTGGTGCCCTGGATTATATGATTAAGGACTCCAGCTTTATCGACCTTTTGCCAACGGTAATTTTCCAGGTAATCAATCACCTTGATGTGCAGCGGCAGCTTGCCGAGTCGCAGGTGGCCCTGAAAAAAAGTGAAGAAAAGCACCGAAGCATTTTTGAAAACATCCAGGACGTTTATTTTGAACTTACACCCGATGCTTTTGTAATAGAATTGTCGCCCTCTGCTGAAAATGTTTTCCTCTACAAAAAGGAAGAATTGCTTGGCAAACCCTTTTTTGATGATAAAAATGTGGAAAACCTTTTTATTGACAGGCTTCAGCAAAAGGGTTATGTTTCGGATTTTGAAGTTTACCTCACCCGAAAGGACAAAGTAAGGATACCCTGTTCCTTTACCTGCAAATACCTTTATCATCAGGACGGCACTCCACGTAAAATCATTGGAACCATACGCAATATATCAGGGCGTAAGCAGGTAGAAGAAGCCTTGCGCATCAGCGAGGAGCGCTACCGCATCCTGGCCGAAAATTCAAGCGACATGATTTCCAAGCACAACTGGGACCGTACCTACCTGTATGTGTCGCCTGCCAGCAGGCATCTGCTTGGATTTGAACCCGAAGAACTCATCGGTCAGTCAGCCTACCAGCTTATTCATCCCGATGATATTGAAAAAATCAGGCGAAACCATGTTAAAATGCTTGAAAGCCAGTCAGGCTCCTTTATCGAAAGCTACCGCATAAGAAAAAGCGACGGACAATACATTTGGTTTGAAACCAACAACCAGGTTCTTTTCAACCCTAAAACCGAACTGGTTGAGGAGATTGTTTGCGTAAGCCGTGATATTACCGAGCGCAAGGAAAAAGAAGAATTGCTCAAAGCCAAGGAAGTGGCTGAAAGGGCCAATAAAGCCAAATCGGAATTCCTGGCCAATATGAGTCATGAAATCCGCAACCCCCTCAATGCTATCATTGGTATGACCAAAACCCTTGGAAAAACCAAAATGGATGATGACCAGCAGAATTACCTGAACTCCATTCTGATTTCCTCCAACATCCTGTTAAGCATTTTGAATGACATCCTGGATTTCTCAAAAATTGAAGCCAACAAAATTGAGCTTACTTTTTCCGATTTCAACCTGCGAAAAACAGTCGAGGAAGTGGTTGATGCTTTCAGACCCCAGACTGACCAGAAAAATATTGAACTCAATATTAACTTTTTGAATGCCCTGCCGGAATTTATTTATGGAGATGAGAAAAAAATCCGGCAAATATTGAATAACCTGCTCAGTAATGCCATAAAGTTTACCAATGAAGGAAAAGTTGAGGTAGAAGTTGAAAAAAAATTTGCTGATAATGAGAACCTTCAGTTGGTTTTTTCCGTTAAAGACACAGGGATTGGTGTTAAAAATGAAGATATTCCCACATTATTCGAATCTTTTCGTCAGCTGGATATTTCTACCCGCAAAGAATACCAGGGAACCGGCCTTGGCCTGAATATTGTCAAAAGTTTGGTGGAGCTGATGAGCGGTGAGGTGTTTTTTGAAAGTGAGTTTGGAAAAGGCAGTAAGGTTACCTTTCAGATACCGGTTTTGGGCCATTTGAAGGAAAAGCCTTTCCCGGAGCCAGATAAAATTGAAGAGGAAAAAGCTAATATTGTGGAAAAAGAATTGAAGATACTGGTTGCCGAAGATGATGCCATTAACCAGCTTTATCTTGCAGGTTTCCTGAAATCGCAGGGTTGGAAGGTGGATACCGCTTCCAACGGGGTTCAGGCCATCGAGAAGTTTGAAAAAAATACCTACGACCTGGTTTTGATGGATGGTCAGATGCCCAGGATGGATGGCTTTGAAACAACCCGCCGGATAAGAGAAATGGAGCAAAAAACAGGTGTTCATACTCCCATTATCGCCATTACCGGGTATGCCATTCCCGGGGACAGGGAAAAATTCCTGGAAGCCGGAATGGATGATTACATCTCCAAACCTGTTGATGAACAAAAACTGGTGGATATCATCCGGCGGATGACCTGAAAAACTTTTTTACCCATACCGGTATTGAATATTTCCGGCAAAATATATTAAAAAAGGCGCTTCGAGAACGAAGCGCCTTTTTACTTTTTATTCCGGGATACTTTTACTCATTAATTGCTTTTACGCCGGGCAGGGTTTTTCCTTCCATATATTCCAGCAGTGCCCCACCGCCTGTACTTACGTAGCTTACTTTTTCTTCGAGTCCAAGCTGGTTGATGGCAGCCACTGAATCCCCGCCCCCGATTAGGGTAAAACCGCCTTTTTCGGTGGTCTTAACCAGGGCTTCGGCAATGGCTTTGGTGCCTTTGGCAAATGACGACATTTCAAAAACTCCCATGGGACCGTTCCACAATACCGTTTTGGCATTTTCAAGTATCTTTTCGAATTTGCTGATGCTTTCGGGGCCGATATCCAGCCCAAGCCATCCGTCAGGAATGTTGTCGGCCTTTACGTTCTGGGTTTTGGCATCGTTGGCAAACTTATCGGCTATTACCGCATCCGGAGGGATATGAAGTTTTATCCCCTTGTCGCGGGCCTTTTTAATGATATCCCTTGCTGTTTCCAGGTATTCGTTTTCCACCATGCTGTCGCCGATTTGCCCACCCTCGGCCTTAATAAAAGTAAACATCATGCCTCCGCCAATAATCATTTCGTCTGCCTTGTCGAGCAGGTTTTCCAGGATGCCGATTTTGGAGCTAACTTTGGCCCCTCCAATTACCGCCACATAGGGTTTTTTGGTGTCGCCCAGTACCTTGTCAATGCTTTTCAGCTCCCTGGCCAGGAGGTATCCGAACATTTTTTTATCCGGGAAAAATTTTGCTACAATGGTGGTGGAGGCATGAGCCCTGTGTGCCGTTCCAAATGCATCATTAACATAAAGGTCGGCAAGGCCGGCCAGCTTTTTAGCAAAACGTTCATCCCCTTTGGTTTCTTCTTTATGAAAACGGAGATTTTCCAGCAAAAGCACCTCTCCGGGTTGCAACTCTTTTGAGAGCCTTTCGGCTGACTCCCCGATACAATCATCAGCAAATTTTACTTCGGCTCCAACCAGCTTGCTAAGGTGGGATTTCAGATGCTTTAACGAGAATTTCTCTTCAGGGCCTTCTTTGGGCCGCCCAAGATGCGACATCAGGATTACAGACCCATTGTCTTCCAGTATTTTTTTAACGGTGGGAACAGCTGCACGCATTCGTGAATCATCCGTAATCTGAAAATCGCTGTTTAGCGGTACATTGAAATCCACGCGAATCAATGCTCTCTTTCCTGAAAAATTAAAATCATCAATGGTTTTCATATCAATCTTCATTTAGTGTTTTGTAAAAATCTTTTTCAACAAAATATTCAGTAATAAAAAAAGGCATTCAAAAAAATCCAACGCCATCCTGTCAGTGCTTCCGGAGAAGGAAAATTGGGAAAATTCCTTTATTTTTGTGCCCTGCCAAAGCAAGGTTCAAAATATAAAGTTACTACTTTTTAAAAAAACGAAAACCCGCTTTGGCTGTTCAAATGGCCTGAAACAAAAAAAGCATAGAAAAAAACCATCAAGTATAATGAATCCATATCCAGAAGCTATCCACAGCAAACTACCCCAGACCGGCACTTCAGTTTTTGCCGTAATGTCGCAGCTTGCAAACCAGCACAATGCCATCAATCTTTCCCAGGGTTTTCCTGATTTTCCTGTTTCGGAAGAGCTCATCGGCCTGGTGCATAAATACATGAAAAAGGGTTTGAACCAGTATGCACCCATGCCCGGAGTTCCGGCCCTCAGGGAAAGGATTGCAGAGAAAACCGAGTTTCTTTATACGGCAAGCTATGACCCTGAAACCGAAATCACCATTACCGCCGGGGCGACCCAGGCCATTTTTTCAGCCATTACCGCATTTATCAGGGAAGAAGATGAAGTGATAGTATTTGAACCTGCATACGACAGTTATGTGCCGGCCATTAAGCTTAACGGAGGGGTGCCCATAGTCTTTAACCTGAAATCTCCCGATTACCATATTGACTGGGATGAGGTGAAGAAACTGCTTAACTCCCGCACACGCATGATTATTATCAACTCTCCGCATAACCCTACGGGGAGCATCCTTTCGGCCAAAGATATGATGGCCCTGGAGAAGCTGACAAAAAACACCGGCATCATTGTTTTGAGTGATGAAGTGTATGAACACATTATTTTTGACGGGTTGGAGCATCAAAGTGTTTGCCGTTACCCAAAACTGGCCGAGCGCAGCCTTGTGATGTGCTCATTTGGAAAAACATTTCATGCCACCGGATGGAAAATGGGTTATTGTGTGGCCCCGGAAAATCTGATGAAAGAATTCCGGAAAACCCATCAGTTTGTGGTGTTCTGTGCCAATACCCCGGTCCAGCATGCCATGGCAGAATACCTTGAAAACAAGGAAAATTACATGGGACTCAGCCGAATGTATGAAAAGAAAAGGGACTTTTTCAACCAGGCATTAGCTTCTTCCCGGTTTAAAATCACCCCAACCCGTGGCACTTACTTTCAGTTGCTCGATTACAGCAAAATTACCGATGAAGAAGAAATGGATTTTGCCCGCAGGCTCATCCTGGAGCATGGGGTGGGTTCCGTTCCTACTTCTTCCTTTTACAGCAAGCCTTTCAACAATCATTCCCTTAGGTTTTGCTTTGCCAAATCAGAAGAAACACTCGAAAAAGCCGCAGAAATATTATGTCGAATATAAAAGTAACCCTTGTTCAATCTTCCCTGCATTGGGAAAAC
>SLRE01000114.1 GCA_007131125.1 Bacteroidales bacterium
AAAAGCCGGGCTGGGAAACATTCACGTCTTCGGGTTCAATGCCTAACCCGTCAAAGTAAACATCCCAGTTGATGCCGGGGGCAAGGACCTTTAGCTCCCTTACATTCATTTTGTTGTAGGTGGCGTGGGGGTTTCGCCTTTCCAAACGTGTCATGGAGGCTTCGGCAAGCCGGGTTTCCAGCTCCATAATGCTTTTACGGGCTGCAGCTGCTTTTTCTTCCGGGTAACCGGCCAGGGAGAAAAGGGTTTCCATAAAATTCTCATAAGCAGCTTTTATTTCCAGGCTGCGGCTGTCGGTCCTCAGGTAGTAGTCCCGGTCGGACATGCCCAGACCGCCCTGTCCCAGGTTGGCAATGTTCATTTCGGTGTTTTTGCGGTCCTGTGCTGCCCGCAGGGAAAACAAGGGCCTGCTGCCCCTCATGTGGAAATAAGCAATGGCCCCGGCAAGCTCATCCTTTGAGGATATGGCATCGATTTTTTCAAAATATGGCTTTAATGGACTGATTCCCTCCATTTCAAGAGCCATGGTGTCCATGGCACTATTGAAAAGGTCGCGGATCATCTGCCGGTTGCTTCCGGGCTCGGCTCCACGATCCTCACTGATATCGGCGATCAGCTGATTAAGCTGCTCATCGCTGCGCTGCCTTAACTCCTCAAAAGAGCCGTAACGGCTGTATTCATCCGGAATAGGATTAGATTCAAGCCAGGTGCCGTTGGCAAAAAGAAAAAAATCATCTCCCGGATCAACACTTTTGTCCATATTGGAGCGATCCAGGGGTTGGGTTTGCTGGCCTGTGCCACAGCCAAAGAACAAAATGCACATGCTAAACAATAATAAAACAGAAAAAACTTTAAAGGCTTTCATTTGTGAATATTAATTAAATATTGAGTTATTGATTGGGATTAATTTTATTGCAGAAAAAAACCGGGTACAATGCTCCCATGTATTATTGGCCCCGAAATTACAATTTTTCCGTGAACCGGTATTGAAATTCTGCAAACAGAAAGGAAAAGAAATCATCGGGTCGACAGGTGTTCATCCAGCCATGACAACAAAAAGAAGAATACCTCTTCTTTGTTGGATTCATGCAGGAGTTCATGCCGTCCATGGAATACCTTCAGGGTAAGGTTCTGGAATTTTTGTTTAAAAAACCGTTTGTGTATCTTCAGGGCATCCTTCCCGAAGTTGCCAACAGCATCCTGTTGACCGCTCAGGATCAGAAGCGGAAGGTTTTTACGGTATTTCAGGGTGGCTTCAGCCCTTTTCATTTCTCCAATCCCTTTGAAAAGGTTGTTGTAGAATCCATTGGAACAGTCAATACCGCAGCAGGGGTCATTGACGTAGGCATCCACTTCTTCACGGCTGGAAGAGATCCATTCAAAAAGAGTGGGCCGGGGAGAAAAATGCCTGTTAAACCGCCAGTAGAAAAACTTGTTGAACCATTTGCTTTTGTGGCGACGGCCTTTTACCAGGCGCAGGATTTTGATTAAGGTCCTGATAATTTTGACCAGGACGGGCCGGGATTCAAAGGTCCCCGAAAGAATGATCCCCTGTATGTAAACCGGGTAAACCGATGTAAAATGCCGGGCTATAATACTGCCCATGCTGTGACCAAAAATGTAAACCGGAACCTCGGGTTGTTTTTTCCGGATATGGGTGTACAGCACCCGGGTATTTTCCATCATGGTTTCCCATCCTCTCTTTTTTTTGACAATGCCGAGCTCCTCGGGACTTTCAGCCGTTTTGCCATGGCCGGGATGATCATTGATCACCACCGCATACCCGTTTCTGGCAAGAAAGTTGGCAAACTCATGATATCGCCCTCCGTGCTCGGCCATGCCATGGATGATCTGTACAATGGCCTTTGGTTTTTTCCCGGAGGGATCATAACGCTTCACATAAAACCTTCGATCCTCAAAACTTTTCAAATAGAAAGATTCTTCCCTGATTTCCATTCCTGTTTATTAATTTTCCAAAAACTACCCGGTTGGTTTTTGAAGGGGCCGGTTCTTTTTGGTTTGCTGAAAATTCTTTTCAAAATTATTAAACTTATTAAATATTGCTGGATTAACCTGTTCTCCAATTTATATTTCCTTAATTAACAATAGCTTTACTTGTTATCGGAATTGATGCAAATGAACACAGGCAACTGAATATTTTTATAATTTTGTTTCAATGGAAAGACCTCCTGAGCCATCTTTCGGGAAGAAATTAAACCCCGTAAAACGTTTACTTCTGATCATTGCAGGCATCATTTCGCTTGGGCTTGGTTTGCTTGGAATCCCCTTACCATTATTACCTACAACTCCATTTTTGTTGCTTTCGGCATGGTGCTTTGCTCGAAGTTCAGAAAGGTTTTACCGCTGGCTGATTTTTCATCCATATTTTGGAGAATACATCCGCAACTATCGTGAAAAAGGGGGAGTAACCCTTAAGGTTAAGGTTTTTACCATAGCCCTGCTCTGGGTCACCATTTCCAGCTCCGCAATATGGGCGGTGGATCTCTGGTGGGTCAGGGGGGTGTTGTTTGTTATTGCCGTTGGTGTCACCACCCATGTTGTATCTCTTAAGACCATTCCCAAATAAAAAAGCTTCCTCTCATCAAAGATAAAAGGAAGCCTTTTAATTTTTTCGATTAAACTGTTACTCTTTTTTTCCGGTCTGGGGTTGTCCCTGGTTAACTTCTTCGGGGGTTGCTTCTCTTGTATTGATAACTTTTCCCTTGAAATGCAGGTCCATGCCAGCCAGAGGATGGTTGAAGTCCATTTTAACGGTTTCATCTTCAACTTTTACAACCTGTCCGCGGTGGGGGTTGCCCTGCTGGTCTTCCATGTTGATGATTTTGCCCGGCTCCAGCAGGTCTTCTGCCAGCTGTCCGTCAATGACAAAGATTTTCTTTGGGAGGTCAACAATGGCTTTTTCGTTAACCGGCCCATAGGCCTTATCGGATTCTATGGTAAATTCAAAACCTTCTCCTTCTTTCAGGCCTTTTACGTTTTCTTCAAAACTTTGATTAAGCCTTCCTGCCCCAAATAAAAATTCAACCGGGTTGTCCTGCTTTACAGCTTCCAATACCTGGCCTTCAGGGCCTCCCTCACGAAGTTCATAAGTTAAGGAAATAACTTTTGCTTCTGATTGCGTCATAATGCTTGTGTTAGGTTAAAAAATGAACGGGATAATCTCCTGAACTTTTGGAGAAAATCCCGAAATTGTTGTTAATTTTTAACGAAGGTAACAATTATGTTTTGGATATCCAACTGCCTGACTTTTTAATTTTTGCAGGCCCGGAAATCAAAACCCTTTCTTTCGGGCCATCCTGGAATAAAATCTGGATCATTAATTTTTTCTTTCTTTGGGTTTTTTTAAGAAAAATGCTTAATTTTGCGCTCCTGAAAATCAAATAAAGGAATTTTTTATCATGGCAAAGAAAACGAAAGACGCGAGGGTGCAGGTTATTCTGGAATGCACCGAGCAGAAAAACAGCGGTGTGCCGGGTACATCAAGGTATATTACCACCAAAAACAAGAAAAACACCCCCGATCGCATCGAGATCAAAAAGTACAATCCCCACTTGAGGAAAATGACCATTCATAAAGAAATCAAATAAACTCTTGAACTATGGCAAAGAAAGTAGTTGCAACACTAAAAACAGATACAGGAAAAGGTTTTGCGAAAGTGATCAGGATGGAGAAATCGTCCAAAACCGGTGCTTACGCCTTTAACGAAGATATCGTGGCTTCGGATAAAGTAAAGGAATTTTTCAGCCAGAAAAAGTAATTGACCAAAAGCATATTGTCCTGTCAGATCTGTCTTTATTTAATAGGCAGATCTGACTTTTATTTTGGGGCCATCCCTTTGCATGCAGGGGCTTGAAAGTTGGCAAAATATTGATTCCCTGACACTTTTCCTGTTATCCCTTATCTTTTATTTCATTAACTTTACGGCGTTTATATACTTTTAGCATGGGTCTTTTTGATATTTTTTCCAAAGACAAAAAAGAAAGTCTGGACAAAGGCCTGGACAAAACCCGGACCAACTTTTTCTCCAAGCTTTCCAGGGCTGTGGCTGGCAAATCAACAGTCGACAGTTTTGTGCTGGATGAACTTGAAGAGGTATTGATCAGCTCCGATGTTGGGGTTAATACCACCATCAAAATTATTGAACGCCTCGAAGAACGGGTTGCAAGGGATAAGTACATGGGTACCGAAGAACTCAACCGTATCCTGAAAGAGGAAATCATGGCCCTGCTTGCCGAAAACAAAGGCAGCCAGTTTTCGGAAATCATTGAAGGGGACCATTCGGGTCCTTACGTTATTATGGTGGTTGGGGTTAACGGTGTGGGAAAAACCACCACCATTGGAAAGCTGGCCCATAAATTTAAAGCCGCAGGAAAAAAGGTAGTCATTGGAGCTGCGGATACCTTTCGGGCCGCTGCCGTAGACCAGATCACCATATGGTCCAACCGGGTGGGAGTGCCCATCGTGTCCCAGGGAATGGGAGCCGACCCTGCTTCCGTATCCTACGAAACCATGGAGTATGCCGTAAAAAATGAGGTGGATGTGGTAATTGTTGACACCGCCGGCCGGCTGCACAATAAGGTGAGTTTGATGAACGAACTCGGAAAGATCAAAAGGGTAATGCAAAAGGTGATTCCGGGCGCACCCCACGAAATTCTTCTGATCCTGGATGGCTCTACCGGGCAAAACGCATTTGAACAGGCAAAGCAATTTACTGCAACCACTGAAGTCAATGCCCTGGCAATCACCAAACTTGATGGAACCGCAAAAGGAGGGGTAGTTTTAGGGGTAAGCGACCAGTTCAATATTCCTGTTAAATACATTGGGGTGGGCGAAAAAATGGAAGACCTCCAGATTTTTGACCGGGAAGCTTTTGTGGAAACCCTCTTTAAGGAATAACCTCCTTTCCCTGCGCTAATCCTGTGAAAAAAAAATCAATCAATATCATTACCCTGGGTTGCTCCAAAAACCTGGTGGATTCCGAAAAAATCCTGGGACAACTCTCTCCTGATCGCTTCGTGCTTTCCCATGATGCCGATGGCCCGGCGGATATTGTCATTATCAATACCTGCGGTTTTATCAATGATGCCAAGGAAGAAAGCATTGATACCATTTTGCAGTATGCCGCTGCCAAAAAACAGGGCCAAATTGAAGAACTGCTGGTTACCGGCTGCCTTTCCCAGCGCTACAAACAGGAACTCATGAAGGAGATCCCAGAAGCTTCTGCCTGGTTTGGAGTAGATGACCCTCATGATCTTTTTGCATACCTGCGCCAGAAATATCACCCGGGTTCCTCCAGTCGCATGGTAACCACTCCCGCTCATTATGCTTACCTGAAAATTGCCGAAGGCTGCGACCGGACCTGCTCCTTTTGCGCCATACCCCTTATCCGGGGGAAATTTCGCTCAACTCCTGTGGATGTTCTGGTAAACGAAGCCGCTGAACTTGCCCGAAAAGGAGTAAAGGAACTGTTGCTGGTGGCCCAGGACTTAAGTTATTACGGAATGGACCTTGAACGAAAACCTTTGCTCGGTCCCCTGTTGAAAGCCCTTTCTGAAGTTGATGGGATTGAATGGATCAGGCTCCACTATGCCTACCCGAAAAACTTCCCGGAGAATGTGATCAGCATTATGGCAGAAAATCCAAAAATCTGCAACTATCTTGATATTCCACTCCAGCATATTTCTGATAATATCCTCAAATCGATGCGGCGTGGGCATGGAAAGAAAGAAACCCTGGAGCTTCTTGATAATTTGCGGGAGCGTGTTCCCGGGCTGGCCCTGCGAACCACACTTATGGTGGGATATCCCGGGGAAACTGAAACTGAATTCAGGGAGCTTCTGGATTTTGTGCGCCAATACCGCTTCGAAAGACTGGGTGTGTTTACCTATTCAGCCGAAGAGGGCACATCCGCCTGGCCCTTAAAGGATACCTTAAGTCACGGTGAAAAACAGAAAAGGGCTGATGAGCTGATGGAACTGCAGGAGCAAATTTCTTTTGAGATCAACCGCGAAAAAATCGGGAAAACCTTCAGGGTGATCATTGACCGTGAAGAGGAGAAATTCTTTGCTGGCCGCACCGCTTTCGATTCACCCGAAGTGGACAACGAGGTGCTGATTGAAAAATCACCGGAAATCCGTACCGGCGAATTTTTTGAGGTTCTCA
>SLRE01000106.1 GCA_007131125.1 Bacteroidales bacterium
ACAGCACCGACGGAGATTATTTCTCAAACCCTAACGCAGAAGATGTGTTTGAGAAAATCTATGAAATGATGCATGAGTATAATCCTTCCATTTATCCTAAGATTTTCTGAAAAAACAATTTTTTTATACGGCTGTTTAATAAAAAGAGCTACCTTTGTCCCCCTGAAAAAAGCGGGACAAGCTAAAAGGATTGCCAGCTTGTTGGCGGCAGGGTTATCCGGAAATTATTTTTTTAAAGTCCGGAACCTTTTCGCCCTTTAACTTACAAACCATATTATGACAACGACAAACCTGAATGTTTTGGATGGCAAGAGGCTTTATTACAGTTTTCTTGCCGGAGCCCACAATGTATTTGAACATCAGAAACACCTCAATAAAATCAATGTTTTTCCGGTTCCGGACGCAGATACCGGTACCAACCTGGCATCCACCTTCCGGTCTATTGTCGAGAACTGTAACCCAAGCCCGAGCATCAAGCAAACCTCTGTATCCATTGCTGAAGCAGCACTTACTGGTGCCAGGGGCAACAGCGGAATCATCATTGCCCAGTTTTTATATGGCTTCAGCAATGAGATCGAAGACCGTGAACACATCACCCTGAAAGATTTTGCCATTTCCATGAAAAAAGCCGTGGAGTATGCTTACCAGGCCATCTCCAATCCTGTGGAAGGTACAATCATTACTGTATTGCGCGAATGGGCCGATTTTATATATGCCCTTCACGAAAAGGTGGAGTCCTTTGAGCAACTGATGAAGGAATCCCTTGAAAAAGCGAAAGAATCCCTTTCCAAAACCCCCGAGCTGCTTAAGGTACTTGCCAAGGCAAAGGTAGTGGATGCCGGGGCAAAGGGTTTTGTGCTCTTTTTGGAAGGAGTGGCACAATTCCTTCAAAAGGAAAACCTCAAGAAAATTATCAGTTTCTCTGCTGAAACACAGGAAGCAGAACCCATCATCGCCGAATCGCATGAAGCCGGCAATTTCCGCTATTGCACCGAGGCCATGGTTTCTATTCCGGAAAACTCCAAAGCCCGGGTTACCGATTTTTTGTCGCAACTTGGAGATTCATTGGTAGTGGCCGGCCCGGAGAAGAAAATGCGCATCCACATCCATACCAACCAGCCCGAAGAAGTGTTTGGCTACCTTACCCGTGAAGGGAAAGTGTTTACCCAGAAGGTGGATGATATGGTGAAACAAAATGAAATTGCCAGCAACCGCAAGCACAATATTGCCCTGATGATCGACTCCACCTGCGACCTGCCAAGGGAGATCATTGACCGCTACCAGATGCACGTGGTGCCCCTGAATGTATTTTTTGGGGAAACCCAGTTCCTGGACCGGCTCACCATTACCCAGGATAAATTTTTTGAAATGATGGACAGCCATCCCGACTATCCAACCTCTTCCCAACCTTCTGTTGCTGACCTTAACAATACTTATAATTACCTGGCTTCGCATTATGATTCAGTTATTGCCGTGCACCTTTCCGAGAAACTCAGCGGCACCTATGCCAACAGCTTAAAAGCAGCAGAATCCGTTTCTGCTCAAACCGGAAAGCGCATTAATGTGGTAAACTCCAGGCTTTTGAGCGGAACTCTGGGGCTGCTGGCATTGCGAGTTGCACAGGCCATTGAGGAGGGAAAGACACAGGATGAGATCATGGCCAATGTGGAAAAATGGGCAGACAACACCCGAATCCTTGTCGGAATCAAGACCCTTGATTCCTTTATTAAGGGAGGAAGGGTTAGCCCCACCAAAGGCTATATCGGAAAAAAGCTGGGCATGCGACCCATTGTCAGCATGGATAAGGAGGGCAAATCCATGCTTTTTGAAAAAGCATTCAGCATCAAGGGCAGCCTGAAAAAGATCATGAAGATCATAAAAAAGGATCTGAAGGAGAAAAAACTTTGGAAATACAACATCGTGCATGCCTACAACCCTGAAACCGCCGAATGGTTTGCCGGGCAAATGGAAGAGCTTACCGGGCAAAAACCTGAATATATTTCGGAAATTGCACCGGTGGTGGCCATTAGCGCCGGCCGCGGTACCGTTGCCGTTTCCCTTATGATGGAATAAAACCTACTTTTTTTGGCAACAAAAAAGGTTTAAGCCCGCAAGCCTAAACCTTTTCCGGATTGTAATACACAAACCGCCATTTAGTAGTTTTCCACCCACTCTTCAAAATAAGCCTGGGGGTGGCGGCAGGTTGGGCAGTTTTTCAGGGCTTTTTCCCCTTCATAGATGTAACCGCATTTACGGCAGTACCATTTTATCTTTTTGGGCCGGTTGAATACTGTGCCTTCTTCCACCCGCTTGAGCAGTTTCAGGTAACGGTCTTCATGGTTTTTTTCGGCATCGGCAATCAGCTTGAAGGTGGTTGCAATGCGCTTAAACCCTTCTTCTTCGGCCACTTTGGCAAAAGTGGGATACAGCTCCGACCACTCTTCATTTTCACCCTCGGCGGCATGGGCCAGATTTTCGGCGGTATTCCCGACTTTTCCTGCAGGATAAGCAGCCGTGATCTCCACCTTACCTCCTTCCAGGTAACTGTAAAACATCTTTCCATGCATGCGCTCCTGGTCGGCAGTTTCATTGAAATATCCGGCAATCTGCTCATAACCTTCCTCCCGGGCCACCTTGGCATACATCTCATATCTGCGGGTAGCCTGGGCTTCTCCTGCAAAGGATTTCAGAAGATTTTGCTCGGTGCGGGTTCCTTTAATACTTTTTTCTTCCATGGTAATAATTCCTCCTTATTTTTATTATCGTGCGTTGTTTGAGAATTTTTCTGTCCGGCCTCTTTTCAGGCAGTGAAAAACAAAAATAAGCGGAATTGGACAAAAAAAAGGAAATCCAAACCAAAACATACATGGAAACCGCTAATTTATAAGTGGTTTAAATAAAGGGAGAAAAAGAAACCCCGATCCACAAAGCCAAGCCTCCATTTTTAGATTTACTCTAAACAGTCATTTGCATTAAAAGGCAAATCATGATACCCGGCCCGCAAACAGGGAAAAACATTATCCGGCCGGGAAGGAATGTGAAGTGTTTTCTAAAAAAAAAGATGCGGAGTATTGGCCTTCCCGCTTGCGGAAGACCTTTCAATCAATTAATTAAAGGGAAACCTCCGGCAAAAAAAACCTAAGTTCATCAACCCGGAGACCACTGCGAAAGTTACTGATTAAAAAGGGTATGGGTGCGATCGGGCCCGGTAGAAACGATTTCCATGGGTAACCCAACATGGGCTTCGATAAGGTTGAGATATTCCTGCAATGGGGCGGGCAACTCCTGTATGGTTTTAAAATCTTTTAAATCACAATCCCAGCCTTCCATGGTTTGCAGAATGGGCTTGAGTTTATCGGGGTCATAATCGGAGGGAAGGTAATCGACCCTTTGGTCACCGTATTCATAAGCTGTACAAACCTTGAAGTTTTTCATCCCGTTGAGCACATCTACTTTGGTCATAATGAGCTTTGTAACCCCATTGAGCATCACGGCGTATTTTAGGGCAGGCAGGTCGAGCCAGCCGCAACGGCGTGGCCGGCCTGTGGTGGAGCCAAATTCATTACCTGAATTCCGGAGCCTGTCGCCCTCTTCATCAAAAAGTTCTGTAGGGAAAGGACCACTTCCAACCCTTGTGCAATATGCTTTTAAGATCCCGTAAACCTCCCCTATTCTTGAGGGTGCAAGACCAAGACCTGTACAGGCACCGGCAGCAATGGTGCTGGAGGATGTAACAAAAGGATAGGAGCCGAAATCAATATCCAGTTGTGTGCCCTGGGCTCCTTCGGCCAGCATTTTCAACCCATCATCCAGGGCCTGGTTGACAAAAATCTCGCTTTCAATCTGTGTAAGAGACCAAATGGTTTCCAGTCCTTTGAACCAGGCGGCTTCATAGGCTTCAAAATCCATCTCTTCCAGGCGAAGTTCCTCAATGTTGTAGCCCAGGTTACGGGCCAGCTTCATGTGTGCATTTTTTCGTTCCTGGTATTTTTCGCGAAAAGCCGGTGACAAGGTTTCGGCAAGCCGCATCCCGCAACGGGCAATTTTATCGGTATAAGCAGGACCAATACCTTTGAGGGTACTGCCGATCTTTTGCTTTCCACGGCTGCACTCATAAGCAGCATCCAGCAAACGGTGGGATGGCAGGATAAGGTGGGCTTTGCCAGAAATAAACAGGTTTTTTTTGAGCTGAGGCATCCCGATGCCCAAACTCTCAACCTCCTGCTTAAAAATAAAAGGATCCAGCACCACTCCGTTACCAATTACGTTTTGGCAGCCATCATGAAAAATTCCTGACGGGATGGTATGTAAAATAAATTTCTTGTTTTCAAATTCAAGGGTATGACCTGCGTTTGGGCCTCCCTGGAAGCGGGCAACCAATTGATAACGGGGGGTGAGCACGTCCACAATCTTTCCTTTGCCCTCATCACCCCATTGCAAGCCTAATAAAACATCGGCTTTGTTTTCGAACCTCATTCTTTGGTTTTTTTTGTTTTGGATAAGACATAAAAAAAGCGGCATTACACCGTTTTCTCTTTCAGGTCAAAATTAACTTTTTTTACCCAGAGTTCAAACCAAATAATAAAGGGAAAAACGGGGAAGCGTTTTCAGAGAGTTGAAACATTTGCAAAAATCATTCAGGAACCGTTGCTTTTAATCTTTTCACATTCTTTGCAGATTCCATAAAAGGCAAAAGAACGGTGGGTAACTTCAAAGTTCATCAGGTTCTCCACGGAATTCTGGATTTCCTGCAAACGGGGATCACAAAACTCGTAAACATTGCCACATTCGGTGCAAATCAGGTGGTCGTGCTGTTTGTATTTGTAGGATTTTTCGAACTGGGCTACATTTTTGCCAAACTGATGCTTGACCACAAGGTTGCAGTTCAGCAGCAGGTCAATGGTGTTATAAAGAGTGGCCCGGCTTACCCGGTATTTGTTGTTCTTCATTTTGATGTAAAGAGATTCCACATCGAAATGACCTTCGGTAAGGTAAATTTCCCTTAAAATGGTAAACCGCTCCGGGGTTTTCCGGTGACCGTTGTTTTCAAGGTAAGCGGAAAAAATATTTTTTACAGTTTCATAAACTTCCAGATCAGCTTTGGATTCTTTCATCGCAATTAACTTTACCCGGTTGAACAAGCCGGAAGAACAAAATGTTTAACACCCTTTTTCCCGGTAATTAAACTATCCCGGCCTGATACAATAAAATGAGTTGAAGCCCAAAGATAGAAAAAAAAATTATTATTTGAAATGTTTATAAATAAAAGCGAAAGGAGTTGTATTACAGCCTTTTAAGGCTAAGCTTCAGACTCGGATTCCATCTTGCCGATACGTGTAACTTTCTGAATACCTTTTATTTTCTTCAACTTTTTGATGAGGTTGTTCAGGTGCTGGGTGTCGTTTATATACAACATTACCGTTCCCTGAAATGTTCCGTCGTGGGTATCGAAATGAATATTGCGAATATTGATATTGTATTCGCTGGAGATAATGTTTGTGAGGTTTTTCAAAAGGCCCACATCATCAATGCCTTTGATCCTGATACCCGATAGAAAGGCAATGGATTTGTTGGTCATCCATTTGGCTTTTACGATGCGATAGGCATATTTCGACATCAGCTGCACGGCATTGGGGCAATTGTTGCGATGGATCTTGATGCCGTCGTTGATGGTAACAAAGCCAAATACATCGTCACCGGGTATTGGGCTGCAGCAGGGCGAAAGGGAATATTTCAGGTTTTCGAGGCTGTCACCAATGAGCAGGGTGTCGGGTTTATCTTTTAACTGCTGCCTGATGGGGTCTACCCCGGGTTCCTTGCCGGCTGAAGGTTCCTTCGAGCGGGCGAAAGGGTTTTTCAGGTAACTGAAAAAGCCGCTTCGCTCCTTTTCCGACAAATAATTTTTCAGATCTTTTTGTCCGATTTTCCCGATGGATACTTCATAATGCAGGTCCAGGGGTGAAGGCAGATTAAAATAATCAAGCAATTTTTGAATATTTTCCTGGGTGTTTTCGATTTTCAACTGTCGCATTTTTCTCTCCAGGATCTCTTTCCCTTCTTCTGCCTGTTTTTTTCTTGCCTCCTTCAGGGCTGTCTTAATTTTTCCTTTGGCCCGGGCTGTGGTTACATACTTTAACCAATCGGGCTTGGGCACTTGTTTGGCCGAGGTAATGATCTCCACCTGATCCCCGCTTTTGAGGGTATGACTCAGGGGAACAAGCTTGTGGTTTACCTTGGCGCCAAGGCAGTTGTTGCCAACCTGAGTATGTATGCTGTAGGCGAAATCCAGGGCGGTACTACCCACAGGAAGGGTTCTGAGTTCGCCTTTCGGAGTAAAAACAATGATTTCATCAGAAAACAGGTTGAGCTTGAAATCGTCAATAAAATCAAGTGCATCAGTTTCCGAAGTTTTCAAAATATCCCTGATCCTCTTAAGCCATTTATCTATTCCGCTTTCACCGGCTTTGGACTCTTTGTATTTCCAGTGGGCCGCATATCCTTTTTCAGCCACCTCATCCATGCGGCGGGTCCTTATCTGTACTTCTACCCACTTGCCCTGCCTGCTCATAACTGTGGTGTGCAGGCTTTCGTAACCATTGGCCTTGGGTGTGGATATCCAGTCTCTGAGGCGATCGGGATTGGGGCGATAAATGTCGGTAACTATGGAATAAGCCTTCCAGCAATCGGCCTTTTCGCGCGATTCGGGGGAGTCAAGAATAATCCGGATGGCAAATATATCATAAACCTCCTCAAAAGGAACCTCCTTTTTTTTCATTTTGTTCCAAATGGAACTAATAGACTTGGTGCGGGCCAGAACGGTAAATTCCAAATTTTCCTTTTGGAGGGATTTTCTGATTGGAGCTGTAAAGGTGTTGATAAACCGGGTTCGCTCTTCCTGTGTATCGGCAAGCTTCTGAGCAATGGTATTATAGGCTTCCGGTTCGGTGTATTTCATGGCCAGGTCTTCCAGTTCGCTTTTGATGGCATGAAAACCAAGACGATGGGCCAGGGGAGCAAAAAGATAAAGGGTTTCATTGGCCACCTTCAGCTGTTTTTTTGGGGGCAGGGAATCCAGGGTACGCATGTTGTGCAGGCGATCGGCCAACTTTATTAGTATTACCCGCACATCGTCAGAAAGAGTAAGCAGCATTTTGCGGAAGTTCTCTGCCTGAACCGAGGTGGTCTGGTCAAAAATGTCGGAAATTTTGGTGAGCCCGTCAATGATACGGGCAACTTCTTCCCCGAAATATTCCTCAATATCCGAAAGGGTATAATCGGTATCTTCCACCACATCGTGCAAAAGGGAGCAAACCACACTGGTGACCCCGAGTCCAATCTCCTCCACCACGCTTTTTGCCACGGCAATGGGATGATATATATAGGGTTCCCCGCTTTTGCGCCTGTGATCTTTATGGGCCTGCATTGCAAAATCAAAAGCCTGCCGTATTAGCTTGCGGTCCTCCTTACTGGTGTTGGGACGGCAAACAGACAAAAGGGAACGGTATTTTTTCAGGATTTCCTTTCGTTCTTCTTCTAAGGCGATTTTATGCATTTTGCAGGTGTTTTTTTTAAAGTTTCCTTATTGCAAAGATAAGGGAAATAATACTTTAAATCCGGCCGGGCCAAGGCCCGGGGAGGAATGCTCCCTGAATGAAAACAAGCGCAGTTTATTGCCGGTTCAACTCAGAATAAAGGTTATGGATGATACCATCGGAAAGGCCAACTTTGGGGACATAGATCGAACCGGTATTTAATTGCTTCATGATAAAGCGAAAAATCTGTCCGGCAGGAATTATCACATCAGCCCTGTCAGGCCGCAATCCCATAATTTCTATCCTTTCTTTAAGAGAAAAAAGGGACAGGTGTTTCAAGGCATATTCAAGATTATCGTAGGAAAGGGTATTTTCGGGAATTCGTCCATATAGCTTGGTGATCTTGTTGATATTGCCGCCAGAACCTACCAAAAGCAGGCTGGCAGGGTTGCCCGTAAATTTTTTAAGCCAGACTTTCAATGCATCCCATTCTTTTTTCTTCACTTTTTTGTTGAGCAGCCTAACAGTACCGATCCTGAAACTTGCCGAATCAATGATTTTCCTGTCTTTCAGTATGGATATTTCGGTACTGCCTCCTCCCACATCCACAAACATCACAAAATCATGTTCTTTGGCAATGCGCATATCGCTGACGGCACTCAGCAGGCTTGCCTCTTTCAGTCCGTCAATGATCTCTATTTCTATACCGGTTTGATGACGAATGGCATCCAATACCTCCTTACGGTTTTGAGCCTCCCGCATGGCTGCAGTAGCACAGGCCTTAAACGCCACAGGCTGATACACTTCTATGAGCAGCTTAAATGCTTCCATGGTTTTGATCAACTTGCCGGTTTTTTCGGGTGAAATGCGGTTGTTATTAAAAACATCTTCCCCTAAACGGATGGGTATCCGCACAAGGGAGGCTTTTTCCACCGTTATGTTTCCGTTTTGCCTGAAAGCATTGGAAAAAAGAAGCCGAACAGCATTGGTTCCGATGTCTATAGCTGCCAGTAACATATATTAAATTTTATTAATTAATTTTGCGATGGTATTTTTCCTTGAAATATTCGTAAATCGCAACCTGGCTTCTGACAGGATTTTCAGGATTCAGTTTGCGATAGGTGTTATTTTGTTTTTTGTCTATTGTGCGGGCTTTTTCATTATCCTTCCACTGAATCTCCATCATGGTAAGTAATTCTTCCTGAAGTTCTTTATCATAAACCGGGCAACCTACTTCAATGCGGTGATCAAGATTCCGAACCATAAGGTCGGCAGAGGAGATAAAAAAGCGTTGATCCCCCCCATTATGAAAAATAAATACCCTTGAGTGCTCCAGAAAACGATCTACAATGCTGATTGCTTCAATATTTTCGCTAAGTCCGGGAACACCGGGCACCAACACACAAATACCCCTGATGTTGAGCCGGCATTTTACTCCGGCCTGGCTGGCCTGATAAAGTTTTTTTACCAGGCTCTCGTCAACCAGTGAGTTGAGCTTTAGGAATATGGATGCTTCATTTCCGGATTTGGCATTGGAGATCTCCTGGTCGATCATTCTCATGATAAACCTGCGGGTGCGAAAGGGAGATACCACAAGGTTCTTAAAGGTTACCGGACCATAATAGTTTTTTTCAAAAAGGCTGAAAACCTTATCCACCTCATGGGTAATTTGCGGGTTGCTGGTTAGCAGGCTGTCATCGCAATAAAGCCGGGCCGTTTCTTCGTTAAAGTTGCCGGTGCCAATATTCGCGTACAAAACATTCTCTTTTTTTTCCTTTCTTCTGATCAATATGAGTTTGCTATGAACCTTCAAACCCGGAAGGCCGTGGATGATATTCACACCCTCTTCCTGCATTTTTTCAGACCAGAAAATATTGGCCTGCTCATCGAAGCGGGCCTGAAGCTCAAGAAAAACCGTTACCTTTTTGCCGTTCCTTGCCGCATTGATCAGGGCATTCACCACGCGCGAACCTTTGGCCACCCGGTACAAAGTCATTTTAATCGACCTCACCTTAGGATCAATGGAAGCTTCACGCAAAAGGTCAATAATATATTGAAAAGACTGATACGGAAAATGCAACATGATATCCTTTTGTCGCAGAGTGGACAGTATACTTCTGCTCCCTGCCAGGTCAGGATGGGGAAGCGGAGGTGCCGGGGGATATTCCAGTTGGGGGCCTCCCACATTGGGAAAATTCATGTAATCCTTAAAGTTCTGGTAACGTCCTCCGGGAATAATGCTGTCTTTTTCTGTGATTTTCAGCTTTTGGGTAAGCAATTCAAGCAATACGGAGGGCATTCGCTGATCATAAATAAACCTTACCGGCCGGCCTTTTTTCCTTTGCTTAAGACTTTCGGTCATGCGTTCCATAAAACTTTTTGACACATCATTGTCCAGATCCAGTTCTGCATCCCGGGTAAGCTTTATGGAATAAGCATGAAAAACGTTGTACGGGAAAATGGAAAAAATCTCTGCAAGGTTAAAGCGGATTACATCATCCAGCAGCATGATATAATTTCTTTCTGCTTTTTTTGGCAGGATCACAAACCTGGAAACATTGGAAATGGGCACCTTGATCAGGGCAAAGTCTTCTTTGGAAGGCCGGTCTTTTATCTGAAGATGAACGGCAAGGTAAATGGAACGATCGCGCAAAAAGGATGAGCGCTTAAAGTTCTTGATCATCACCGGAAATAGGTTGGCCCTTACATGCTCGCGAAAAAACTGGGTAATGTATGCTCCCTGGTCGGCGGTAATCTGTTTTTCATCTATAAGGAAAATTTTTTCCTTTTCCAGGGCTTTGGTCAGGTCTTCGTGGATTTCTTCAAAACGGATTTGTTGCTTCAGGTCGATTTCATTGATCTTATCCAGTATTTTCCCGGGGTCGAGGTCAACAATGTCGGGGTTTTCCAGTCGAATATCCCTCAAGCGCCTCATGGTTGCCACCCTTACCCTGAAAAACTCATCCAGGTTGTTGGAAAAGATTCCTAAAAAGCGAAGGCGTTCCAGCAGGGGCAACCGCTCATCCGCAGCTTCCTGCAACACACGTTCATTAAAGGACAGCCAGCTGATCTCCCGGTTGATAACCTGAAACTTACTCATGCATTATAGAATAATTACTCCCCTTGAAGGCTTTCGTCAAAAATTGTGGCCCCAAAAAAGGTTTTTCCGTTTCAGGAAAAAACATGCCTGCAATATTGGGCATTTAAATTTACAATCTTATTAATTTATTGTTAAATATTTCCAGCCTTAAAGCAGTTTAGGATTAACAATAAAGTTGACCTTTTTGATTGAGAGAGGAATTTCTTCCCACTTCCGGGTATCAAAAGAAATACTCACCACGGCAGAGGTCGACAGGTATTCGATCTTGTCCTCTAAAAACTCATTGGCAAATTGAGTCATGGCAGGATTGTGCCCAACCATCATCACGGTATTTTTTTCTTCAGGAAGCCCAAAAACCACCTCCTGCAAACCGGAGGTGCCCGAAAAATAAACCTGACTTTCCACCTGGATCTCATGAAGGGGATAGCCGAGCCCCTCAGCAAATATCTTTGCCGTTTCAAAAGCTCTCACCGCATGACTGGAAACAATCAAATCAGGAAAAACCTGCCGCTCTTTCAGGTAAGCTGCGACTTTATTCGCTCGGGACTCCCCTTTTTTGAGCAGGGGTCTTTCAAAATCCTGCAGGTCGGGGTCCAACCATGATGATTTGGCATGACGAACCAATATTAGTGTTTTCACTTTGAAAAGTTTTGGTTAAACTAAAACGCCTTTCAGTTCAATTGGTTTTTTTTATCAAGGTAAAAAAAAATTGTAACATATTCGCAAGCTAAGTGCGATATTCAGGAGTTTTTTAACATTAACAGCAAAAAAAAGAGGCCCCGAAAGGCCTCTGATAATTTATGGTGCAAACAACAAACTGCATTAATAAGCAAAGAGCGGAAAATCCTTCATCAGGCTGTTGACCTTATTTTTTACTCCCTCAATAACTTTTTCATCATCGATGTTGGAGATAACCTCATCGATAAAGTCAACGATTTTTACTGCATGCTCTTCCTTTAAGCCCCTGGTGGTAATGGCAGGAGCCCCGATGCGGATACCGGAAGTCTGGAATGGCGAACGGCTATCGAAGGGCACCATGTTTTTGTTTATGGTAATATCGGCCAGCACCAGGGTATTTTCCACCTTCTTGCCGGTAATTTCTGGAAATTTGGAGCGAAGGTCAATGAGCATCATGTGGTTATCGGTGCCACCGGAAGTAACATGGTAGCCTTTATCCACAAATGCTTTGGCCATAGCCTGTGCATTTTTTATCACCTGTTTTCCGTAATCAGTGAAGGAGGGATTGAGGGCCTCACCAAAAGCCACGGCTTTGGCAGCAATAATGTGCTCCAGCGGACCTCCCTGGGTACCCGGGAAAACCGCAGAATCCAGTACCTGCGACATCATTTTTACTTTTCCTTTAGGAGTTGTCTGGCCCCATGGGTTTTCAAAGTCCTTGCCCATTATGATTAGCCCTCCCCTTGGTCCCCTGAGGGTTTTGTGGGTGGTAGTGGTAATGAAATGGCAATGGGGAACCGGATCATTCAGCAATTTGGCTGCAATCAGGCCGGCAGGATGGGCAATATCTGCCATGAGTATGGCACCGATATTGTCGGCAATGGCACGCATGCGCTCATAGTCCCAGTCGCGCGGATAAGCCGAAGCTCCTGCAACGATCATTTTGGGCTTTTCTTTCAGGGCTACCCTCTCCATCTGGTCATAATCGATGGTTCCGGTTTCTTCACTTACTTCGTAAGCCACCGGGCGGTAAAGAATCCCGGAAAGATTTACCGGAGCGCCGTGAGAAAGGTGTCCTCCATGGCTAAGATCCAACCCCATAAAAGTATCGCCGGGTTGCAGGCAGGCAAGAAAAACTGCTGCATTGGCCTGTGCCCCGCTATGGGGCTGAACATTGGCCCATTCGGCACCAAACAGCTCTTTGGCCCGGTCTATGGCCAGCTGCTCACTCTGGTCTACAATCTGGCATCCACCATAATAGCGACGCCCGGGATAACCCTCAGCATATTTGTTGGTCATCACGCTGCCCATGGCCTCCCTTACCTGCTCACTGGCAAAATTTTCGGAAGCAATCAGTTCAACACCATGCAACTGACGCTGGTATTCCTGGTCAATTAAATCGAATAGTTTGAGATCTCTTTCCATGATAATCAGTATATTTTTATTTTTCTGAAAAATAATGACTTAAATAAAGGCCCAAAATTAACAATATTTTCAGGATTTGCCGAAATGAACAAAACTGCTTCCCTCATTTTATTATCAACCGGCCCAAAAACATAAAAATTCAAAACCGGTCTGAAGTTTATTTAACAAAAATGGTATTTTTACGCCTCAAATCATCAATACAAACTATCCTTATGAAAAAATTCAAAATATTATTAATCGCATTGTTTCTTATTCCCTCAGGTTTAATGGGTTCAGAGCGGGTTGTTATATCAGACTGGCTAAAAACCGGGCCCATGAAACTGGAATTTCCTGTTTTTCACGACACGGAAAATGTGAAAGGGAAAACCTTTTCTGCAACCGACCTGCTAACTTTTGACCATCTCAGCCTGGATGATTACTTTCCCCGGGAAGGGATGAGTATTAACTGGTTAAAAGGAAAAACCCATACCTGGGAGCAGGGGCAGACCAACGAAAACGGTTACCTCCTGATTGACGAATCCAAAGTGCCGGATAACCCCGAAGTAGCCTATATGGCTGCTTACCTTAAAACGGAGCGCTGGATGGAGAGCAAACTGGAAATCAAAAGCCCTTTCCTGCTTGAGGTTTATCTTAACGGCAACAGGATTGCCACCAAAGCCACCATGGAAAAGGAAGAAAATACAATGGGAACCATTACCCACGACCTGAAGCTTCCCCGGGGCAACCATCTGCTGATGATTAAAACCATCCGCCCTCCCGAAGAAGGACTGGAGTGGAAAGTAATGGCAAATCTTGAAATCAAAGACCCTTATCTTATTTCGGATTTAAAACCCGGGCTAAGGCCGCAGACAGGGAAAGACATTCTTCATATTATGGACGGTAAAAAAATAAACCGTGTAGATCCCTCCCCCGACGGAAAATTCTATGCGGTCAATTACCGCCGCTCTTTGCCTCCCTCCAATGATTCGGAAACCTGGTCAGAGATCAAAAGCTTTTCCGACAATAGGGTAATTGAGTCTTTCCGCCATTCGCGGACATCCCGCCATAGCTGGCTTCCAAAAACCAATGCCGTTTCCTATACAACCACCCGCAACGGAAAAACCACCCTGCACCTGCATCATATGGAAAACGGACGGAAAAGCATTTTAATGGAGGACATAGAAAACTTCCAGGGCTACCGCTGGTCGCCGGATGAAAAATCTGTTTTTTACCTTATCCGGGAAGAAGGCAGCGGTGCCGACGATACCATGAGGCAAATCAAGGGTATGCAGGACCGGGTGCCCGGCTGGCGAAACCGTACTTTCATTTTCAAGCTGGATGTAAATTCGGGGATAAAAACCAGGCTGACCTATGGAAATATCTCTACTTCACTTCAGGATGTAAGCCCTGACGGGAAAAAACTGGTTTTCAGCCAAAGCCGGCCCGACTACCTGGAAAGACCCTATCTCAAACATGACCTTTTCATTCTGGATATTCAGAACATGGAAGTGGACACCCTTTTGGCCGACCAGCGCTGGGGAGTTTCGGTGCAGTTTTCGCCTGATGGAAAGAAACTGCTGGCCACCGGCGGCCCATCTGCCTTTGACCGGGCCGGTGAAAACCTTCCGGAAGGTACCATTGCCAATAACTATGATACACAGGCCTATATTTTTGACCTGGAGGACCGCAGCGTAGAATGCATCACCTTTGATTTTGACCCATCTGTTGTTTCTGCACACTGGCAGGCCTCCGATAACCACATTTACCTGCTTGTCACCGAAGAGGATTACCGGCGTCTTTACAAATACAATGTCCGGAGGGAGCGGTTCTCCCTTGTTGAAACCGGGGTGGAATTTGCTGCCAACCTGCGTTTTGCCAGCAATGCCAATGTTGCCGCATACCTGGGCAATCAGGCCAATGCCCCACAGAAAGCATACAGGATGAATTTGCGCAATCAGCGCTATTCCGTGCTTGAAGATACCGAAGGGTACAATTACCGGCATGTGGAATTTGGTGAGGTAAACACCTGGAATTTCACCACATCTGATGGGTTGGATATCAACGGCCGCTATTACCTTCCCCCGGACTTTGACCCGGAGGAGAAATATCCCCTCATTGTTTATTATTACGGAGGAATGTCGCCCGTAAGCAGGGCCTTTGGCGGACGATACCCCTTCAATATCTGGGCAGCACACGGTTATGTGGTTTATGTGCTACAGCCAAGTGGAGCCATTGGGTTCGGGCAGGAGTTTTCTGCTGCCCATGTCAACAACTGGGGCATTACCGTGGCCGATGAAATCATAGAAGGGACCGAAAAATTCCTGGAAGCCCATCCTTTTGCCGACCCGGAAAGAATAGGTTGCGGGGGAGCCTCTTACGGAGGATTTATGACCATGCTGCTGATGACCCGCACCGATATGTTCACTGCTGCATTTTCCCATGCAGGAATCAGTAACATTGCCAGCTACTGGGGCGAAGGCTACTGGGGTTATTCCTACAGTGCAGAAGCCTCAGCCGGAAGCTTTCCCTGGAACAGCCCCGAAATCTATGTTGACCAAAGTCCGCTGTTTCAGGCAGACAGGGTCACCACTCCCTTATTGCTGCTTACCGGCGACAGCGACACCAACGTACCACCCGGGGAGAGCATACAGATGTATACCGCATTGAAACTGCTGGGCCGTCCGGTAGAATTAATACTCGTTGAAGGGGAAGACCACCATATTTTAACCTACAACAAAAGAATCAAATGGCACAACACCATTATGGCCTGGTGGGAAAAATATCTCAAAGACCAGCCCGAATGGTGGAACGACCTCTACCCGGAAAAGAACTATTAATAATTGGGAGACCAGATTAGGAAAGTGGGATGTGGTATTTATCGCATCCCATTTTTTGATTCTTCAGGGAACGAACAATACTCCAGAATCACATCACTCCCGGAAAATCCCGTACAAAGTCCTTTCAACCTTACGTTTTGTCCGGGTGAAAGCTCAAGAGCTTTTTCCCTATGGTTTTCGAGCATGTTGCAACGAACGCCTTCCCGCCCAAAAAAACCTTCCTCAAAAGAAAAGGTAACAACCACCAAATCCTGAATTTGCTCAACAGAAGACACACTGCCGGTTATTTCTATCATTTGGCCTTCGAAACGGTCTCCCGCCTCATGTGCATAATCAGCAAACTTGTAATACAGGTCTTCAGCCGAAATTTCCATGGCGGCAGGTTCAGCCTCATAATCAGTAGGAGGGTTAAGGATAACATAAAGCAACAAGATCACGGCCGCCAAAACTGCAGCCCAGATATAGCCCGTTGCCTTATTTGCCCGAAATTTTTTCATATTAACGTATTGTTTTTTTCAGGAGGATTCTGCCCGCTCCTTTACTCTTCGGAAAACTCAATAAGCATTTTACGGTAAATATTGAAGACATTTGAGCGGGAAACAAAGCCCTGGTATTTACCTTCTTTCACCACAGGCAGGTTCCACAAACCGGTATCTTTAAACTTTTTCATTACCTGGTCCATGCTGTCGCCCATTTGCACAACCACTTTTGGCTGAATCATGAAATTCCTCACTTTCAGGGAGTCGTATTTGGAGCGGTCAAACATCACCTCCCTTACATCATCAAGGGCCACTAGCCCAAGGAAGTCCCCCTGCCGGTTGATTACCGGGAAAATGTTGCGCTGGGATTTGGCAATTACTTTAACCAGCTCTCCAAGGGTTTGATTGGGATTAACCTTAATAAAGTTGGTTTCCAGCACACTCTCCACATTCAGCAGGGTTAATACCGCCTTGTCCTTGTGGTGGGTAATCAGCTGACCTTTCTGGGCCAGCTTTTTTGTGTAAAGTGAATGAGGCTGAAAATATATCACTGTCAAATAAGAAATAGAAGAAACCAATATGAGGGGGATGAAGAGCTCATACCCCCCGGTGATTTCCGCAATCAGGAATATGGCCGTGAGGGGCGCATGGATTACCCCGGCAATAAGTCCTGCCATGCCCACCAGGGTAAAGTTGTACTCGGAAAGTTTTACCTGGGTGAATACATTAAGCAGGCGTGAACTGATAAAGCCGGTAATGCCTCCCATAAACAGGCTAGGGGCAAACACACCACCGATACCCCCTGCCCCGGTTGTTAAAGAGGTGGCTATGGCTTTAAAAAACAAAACCAAAAGCAAAAACCCAACAAACAACAACCCGGTTTCATCAACAACATGGTCAAATAAACTTCCGTGCAACAACTCCTCCGGATAACCCGACAGCAGGCTACGCATGGTAAAATACCCTTCCCCGAAAAGCGGCGGAAACAAAAAGATCAACAAACCAAGTACACTGCCGCCTATCATTACCCGCTTATAGGGGTCTTTGACCCTTTTTATCCGGGATTCAACGCGGCTGTTCATCCAGGTAAAATAAATGGATACCAGGCCTGTGATCACTCCAAGCATAATATAAAACGGAATATGTCCGTAAGTCAGGGGATCTTTCAGGGCAAAATAAAACTCTATCTGCTCACCAAGAAAAATGGTTGAAAAAATGGCTCCCACCACCGTGGCGATCAGCAATGGTATGATGGAAGTCATGGTAAGGTCCAGTTTCAGCACTTCCATGGCAAAAATAAGCCCGGCAATTGGGGCTTTAAAAATGGCTGCAATGGCCGCTGCAGCACCACAACCTATCAGCAGATTGGTTCTTTTGAATCCAAACCTGGCAGCCTGTGCCACATTAGACCCAATAGCAGCACCCGTTGAAACAATGGGTGCCTCCATCCCTACCGATCCGCCAAAACCTCCCGTAAAAATACAGGCCACTATTGAAGAGTAGGTGTTGTGCAGTTTCATTACCCCCTTGTTGCGGGAAATGGCATAAAGGATTTTGGATACCCCGTGGCTGATATCATCTTTTACAAACTTGCGCACATAAAACACCGTAATCAGAATGCCGATGATGGGAAAAACGAAAAGGAAAAGATTTCCCATACGCTGACCGGGGATGTTTCGAACCCAATACTCCAGGTAGTGCACCGAAGTTTTAAGCACTACTGCCGCAACGGCGGCAAGAATACCAATGATCACGCACAGGATCAGGATGTAATGGCGGTCGCTGATGTGCCTGAGCCGCCATACCATGAATCTTTCAATTGCGGATTGCTTTTCCATGGGCTTTTTGTGCATTCAAATATAAAGAAACAAAAAAGTTTTCAATTCAGGGCTGGGTGGAACCACCTTTGTTCTTTTCCTGAAAAAAAGCCTGCAATATGTTGGCTTTTGCCGGTCCTACCGTTTCTTTCCATGCTTCAAACCCGGCCTTTTTAATTCCGGCCACTGACCTGAATTTTTTCAACAGGGTTTCTGCCGTTTTTGGTCCTATGCCTTTTATTTCCGACAGCTGTGATTTCAGGCTTGCTTTTTGCCTGCGGCCTCGATGATGGTTGATGCCGAAACGATGGGCTTCATCACGCATATGTTGGATCACCTTTAAGGTTTCGGATTTTTTATCGATATACAAAGGAACGCTGTCCCCGGGATAATAGATCTCTTCCAGTCTTTTGGCAATGCCGATGACCGGGATCTTTTTCCTTAAGTCCAGTTTTTCCAATGCATTGAGGGCAGAGCTCAACTGCCCTTTTCCCCCATCCACTACCAGTAAATGCGGCAAAGGTTGTTGTTCTTCCAAAAGCCTTTTGTAGCGGCGATATACCGCTTCTTCCATGGAAGCATAGTCGTTAGGACCTTCCACCGTTTTGATGTTGTAATGGCGGTATTCCTTTCTGCTTGGGCGGGCATCTTTAAAAACCACCATGGCGGCCACCGGCTGGGCCCCCTGGGTGTTGCTTATGTCAAAACATTCTATATGCACGGGCCGGGTATTCAACCGCAAATCCTCCTTCATCCTGTCCAACAACCGCCTGGTATGCCTTTCCGGGTCAACCAGTTCTTTTTGCTTTCGTTTTTCCAGGCGGTAGTATTTGGCGTTGCGCTCCGAAAGCTCCAGCAGCTTTTTCTTGTCTCCCCGCCTGGGTACAGTAAATTTAACGTCAGGCAAAGGGGTTTGTAGTTTTAAAGGAGTGATTATTTCGCGGGCATCGCTGTTGAACCGCTGCCGCAGTTCGGTTATGGCAACCTCAAGTAGCTCTGTATCAGTTTCCTCAAGTCGCTTTTTTATCTCCAGAGTATGAGATTGCACAATGGCCCCGTTGACCACTTTCAGAAAATTCACAAAACCAAACTCCTGGTCGCTGACAATGGAAAACACATCCACATTGCTGACAGAAGGATTTACCACCATGGATTTGGCCTGGAATTTTTCCAGCAGTTCAATTTTTTCTTTTACCACATTGGCTTTCTCAAAAGCAAACTCATCGGCATACTTTTTCATCAGCCCCTTCAGTTCCTGGGTCACGGTTCCCAGATTGCCTTTCAGGATGTCTTCTATTCGGTTTATGGTTTCCTGGTAGTCTGACTCATCCTGAAGTCCTTCGCATGGCCCAAGGCAGTTGCCAAGATGGTATTCCAGGCAAACCTTGAATTTTCCCGCTTCAATATTTTCCTTTGTAAGGTTTAGGCGGCAGGTGCGGTATTGAAAAAGCTGACGTACCAGGTCCAGGAGGGCATTCATCATTTTTACGGAAGCATAGGGCCCAAAATATTTGCTTCCGTCGCGCACCAAATTGCGGGTCGGGAAAATGCGGGGAAAGGGTTCATTCTTTATGCAAATCCAGGGAAAGGTTTTATCGTCCTTGAGCAAAACATTGTAGCGGGGCTGGTATTTTTTTATCAGGTTGTTTTCCAGCAACAACGCATCCAGCTCAGTGTCCACAATAATATGGCGGATGTCGGCAACCCGCCTCACCATGACCATTATTTTTCCGCTATCGTATCTGTCGCGGTTAAAATAGGATGCAACCCGCTTTTTAATATTTTTTGCCTTCCCTACATATATCACCTTGCCCTTCTCATCAAAAAACTGGTAAACACCTGGTTTTGAAGGAAGGGTTTGAATCATGGGTTGTAACTTTTCCCGGTTTTTATGATGGGTTTTGGCCATTTTGCTCCCGCAGATTACGATGGGGCAAAGTTGAGAAAATTTTTCGAATTGAATTTTTTCAGGATCATCCGGTGGTACCGCCCGGTTTGTTTTTTTCGGGAAGGTATTTCCAGTACCTTTTGGGCATGAATTTTTTCATTTGCCGGTGGTTTTTCCGCTCAAGAATATTCACCGCATCGTAATAGTGCTTCCAAAGGCTGCAATAATAATCTTCGTCAAGGTCTTTAACTTCTTTGGCCAGGTTGCCTGAATGAAAGTTTATTTTATGGTCTTCCAGGATAATCTCCCTCACCATGCTGCAATCATAATAAAGACCGTAATTTCTGCGGGTGTCGTAAATGACCCATTTTTGTTGGGGAAAACGGCTTTTAAAGTGAGGTGCCAGCAACCTGAGGATGTTGTGATCGGGATCGAAGGGTGCAAAATACATTCCGTCGGCGGTCTTTTGAAAACGGATAAACCCGTGAAAACGATGCACCTCTTTTTTTACTTTCCGTGCAGTTTGTACCAGTTCAAAAACGTCATCGTCGAGCATATTCAGGTAAAATCGGCCTGACTTATCGCGGAATACCTTTTTAAGGTAGCGCCACAACAACATTTCCACTTCCGGCAGTTCCGACAAAAAAGCAACATGCACAAGGCGGGTATTGCGCTGATTGGTGCAATTGCCCAAGCCATGCCATACCCTTTTGGCTTTTTCAGGATCGGTAACCACCTTAATAAAATCTCCAAGCACC
>SLRE01000133.1 GCA_007131125.1 Bacteroidales bacterium
CAATACATGGTTTCAAGGTCCACATCGGCCAACAGGCCTTTTTCCCTCAAATCGTCAAGCTTAATGCTGTCCAGATCTTCCGTATAGGTTTCCGGGATCAGCTCTTCCACTTCCCTGATCTGTTCTTCCATCATGGGGCCTCCGTAATGGCCCTTAAGCTTGTAACCGTTGTAAATCGGGGGGTTGTGGCTGGCGGTGATCACCACGCCAAGGGTTGCTCTCAGGTGAAGCGCGGCCATGGAGATCATGGGTGTGGAAACAAACCCGGTGGCAAGCAACACTTTGATGTTTCGATGGGCAAGGACTTTTGCCGTGGTTTCGGCAAACAGCTCTCCTGCAAACCGGCAGTCGTGCCCGACCACCACCACGGGATCAGGGTTTTGCTTCAATGCCCATTGTGCGGTTGCCTCGGCCACCCTGCCCACATTTTCCACGGTAAATTCCTTTGCCATTACGGCGCGCCACCCGTCGGTGCCAAATTTTATCTTTGTCATATCTCTGCGATTTGTTGCAGGCCCAAAGTTATAAAAAAGTTGGGCAGCCCGGCGGGCCTGTCAGGTACTTTTGGCAGGAAAGAAATGGTTTTACCTCATGATGCGCCTTTCGTTCAGGGCCTGACGGTAACGCCTTGCATTGTTAAGGTGCTCTCTGTAGGTTTTGGCAAAGGCGTGGTAGCCGCTGAAGTCGTCAAGGGCGCAGAAAAACAGGTATTCGTGGTTTTCATAGTTCAGCACCTGGTCAATAACATAAGGTTCGGGAAGGGTAATGGGGCCCGGAGGCAGGCCGGTATTCCTGTAGGTATTGTATGGGCTGTCGATTTCCAGGTGGCGTTTGAGCACCCTGTTGATGCTCATATCGCCCAGAGCGAAAATTACCGTGGGGTCGGCCTGTAGCGGAATATTTCTTTTGATGCGGTTCATGTAAACCCCTGCAATGCGGTCCATCTCGTCTCTTTTGGAGGTTTCACGCTGCACGATGGAAGCCATTATTCCCACTTCCTGTGGGGTAAGGTTGATGTTTTCGGCCTGACGCCGGCGCTGGTTGTTCCAGAAGTTGTTGTACTCCCGGTGCATGCGGTCCAGGATCTGCGATGGGGTGGTGTTCCAGTAAAACTCGTAGGTGTTGGGAATGAACATCAACTTGGCAGTTTCGGGAGTAAGCTCGTATTTCTGCATCGCTTCAGGATCGTCCATCAGCCCGATGATCCCGGCCGAATCTGCTTCAAGCCTGCGCGAAAGCACGGCAGCCAGCTCATAGCGGGTATGGATGTTGTTGAAGGTGATGTTCACGGGGTCCTGCTTTCCTGAACGCAACAGATTGATCAGCTCATTGTTGTTCATGTCCTCGTGGATCAGGTAACGGCCGGGCATTACCCGGTTGGGGTAGTTTTTCTGCTCGGCAAGCCAGGCAAAGGTGTTGATGTTAGCAACCACCCGGTTTTCCTCCAAAATGTCCAGCACATCCTCGTAAGTGCTTCCGGTGGGAATGTAAATATGCATGGTGGCCTTGCCCTCAAGGTCTACATTAGGGCCAAAGGCAGTGCGGTAAGCAAAGTAACCGAGGATTATTCCCCCGATTAACACAATGCCCCCGGCAACGGCAAGTATTTTTTTTAAACCGGTATTTTTTCTTTTCGCCATATTCCTGGTATTCTCAAAAACAATTCCTGATCTATGTAAGAACGTTAGTTAATACAATTAATTTTAAGGAAAAGTTCAGTCATTAAATATGCATTGCATAAAAACCTCATCCAGCCACTCCTTCCCGATTAAATTCCATTGCCGGCGGGTGCCGGTTATTTCAAAGCCTTTGTTTTGAAAAAGCCTGATGCTGGAAGGATTGTCCTCGTTTACCGTACAATAAACCTGCCGAAGTGAAAGGGTGTTCCTGCAATAATTCAGCAAAAGTTCCAGGGATTCGGAAGCATACCCTTTTTTCCTGAAGGCTTCATCAACCAGGATCCCCACAGCCGCCCTTTTGTGGTGAGGGTCAAAATCAAAAAGGTCGATGGTTCCGGCAAGCTCACCCTCATGGGTTACAATCATCAGCCGCAATTGCTTGTCGGTAAAAATATTGTTCTGTGAGTTCAGGATAAACTGCTCCAGAAAAAAGCGGGAAAAAGGGGTGAGGGTGTTGCCTAGCTGCCAGTTTGCCGGGTCATTCTCCCAGCGGTAAATGGCATCCAGGTCCTCAATTTCAAGGGGCCGCAAGTAAACTTTTTCTCCTCTTAAACTTTGCATGTTTTTTTCTGCTTTTGGTTTCTCTCAACTTTATGAATACATCCCGGTTTCTGAATGGAGGATAGAAAGTAGAAGGTAGAAGGTGGAGGATGGAGTTTTTCTTATCTACTTTCTACCCTCTACCCTCCATCCTCTATCCTCTTTTTACATATTCATGGAAGTTCCCCGCTGAAAACGTGTTTTGCAGGCCCTGTAAGCCAGACATCGGTAAAATAGGATCCATTTTTTCCCGGGGGTGAAAACCTAACCCGGAGTTCTCCTCCTTTGGTTTTAAGCAGGTAGGAGTTGTCGGGCGATTTTACCCCCCTGGCATATGCTGCCACGGCCACGGCAACGGCACCTGTGCCGCAGGCAAGGGTTTCTTCCTCCACACCCCTTTCGTAGGTTCTCATGGATATCTGCTCGTAATCCGAAAGCTGTGCAAAATTCACATTCACCCCTTTGGGCGAGAACTTGTCCAGGTATCTTAATTTCCTGCCCTGTGTCATAAGGTTTACCCCGGAGATGTTCTGTTCAAAGATCACCAGGTGGGGCGAGCCCGTGTCGAGGTGGTAACCTTCCTCCTCATGGTAGGGCCATAAAACATCATTCATCCTGAGCTTAACCACAAAGTCAGGAAAGTTATCTTCCAGTACCTCTGTGTCATGAGGGCCGTCAATGGCAAGGAAGCGGCTTTTTTTTCCGGCTATTCCTTTTTTTTCGGCAAAAGCGGCAATGCATCTGCCTCCGTTGCCGCACATACTGCCCTCAATGCCGTCGGAATTGTAATAACGCATCCTGAAGTCAAAACCTACGGCTTTGCTCAGGGTCATCAGTCCGTCGGCTCCTATGCCCAGTCTTCGGTTGCACAGGGCGGAAATGGTTTTTGGGTTGTCCATGCCGGAGGCATTGAAACGGCCGTCGCGATTGTCAATGATGATGAAATCGTTGCCGGCACCATGGTATTTGTGAAATGTCAGGGCCATTGCTGCTGGAATTGTTCAATCAGTTCGGTATCGCTGATGGGTATCAGCGGCTTGAATTCACTGGTATATGAAAGGGGATAAAAATCATTCAGGTATCTTAAGAAATATTCATCCTGGTAAATGTGCAGGCTTGCAAAATCAATCTGCTCAATGCCGTATACAATCATTTTGTTGCGGCCCATGCGGTAGCCTTTATAATTCAGGGGAGATTCCCAGAATTCCACATAAAAAAGGTTCTGGTCCGTGTTGTTCCGGGGGCGTTTGCCCAAAAGGGAGTCCAGCTGCTTTAAGGCCTTGCTTTGGGTATTGCCTGAATCTCCTGCCGGAAGGTAATAGGTCTTTACCTGCTTCAAACGGTTCTGCTTGATTACAATTTCATCATTGGGAGGGAGGGCTTCTCCATCAGGATTTACGATCCCGCTTTCATAGGTGCCTGTATGTGCAGGCTGCCCGTCCGACGGCTCCGTAACGCCCATGGTTCCGGCTTCTCCGGATTCATCCGAACCGGAACTGCCATATAGTCCAGTATAACCGCTTTCTGTATGCCCCCCGGTTTCGGAAGTGGATTCTTCCTGGAAAAATCCCTCCAGGTAAACAATGGGGTTATAGCGGACTAAGCTGTCATTTTGACGGTTTGTGTAAAGATACACCAATCCACCCCCTATAAAAAACCCCAGGATCAGGCCAAAGGCGATATAGGACAATTTGTATTCTTCCTTTTTGGGGGGATGGATCATTCCCGCTTTTTTAAATTTATCCGGCCGGTTTTCGGTTTTCACAGCAATAATGGAAAGCAGATTTACCAGCCGAGATGTTTAATCAAATTTACAAAAAATCATCATGATGAAAACACCTGATTTTTACATGGAAAATGCCCGTATTTAACCTGCGGGGCTTAACTTTTTTTAACTCAGCCATGAAAACTTTTTATAAGAAGCTTCCGTTATGCATTAAACTGATTTTAAATTTTTTAAGATTTCCATTTAATTAAAAGGTATAGAAATTGATATTTAAAATTTCGCCTTTCCATCTGGTTTCCGTTCTTCTTTTCGATGGAAAAACCAAACAAATTAATGTTTAAAAGTGTTTTTAATTAAAAAATAAAGCCATGAAAAAATTCTTTCAACTGTTTTTGGCCGCTGTTTTGGGTGGTCTTTTTACAGTGGGTGTAAGCCAGTATTATTTTTCCCAGAACCAGCCTGAGGTATATTTGCCCAGCCTGCAGGTTCAGGGCCGTGGGATAGATGCCCCGCCCGCATCTCTTGCCAATTACATGACCAAGTTGCCGACTTCTCTCCCGGATTTTACCCTGGTGTCGGAAATGTCGGTCAATGCGGTAGTCCATATCCGTACCCAGTATGAGGTAAGAATGGGCGGAAGAGACCGGTTTCTGGATGATCCCATTCGCGAATTCTTTTTCGGACCCAGAAGGGGAGAACCCCAGCCCCGCCAACGGGAAGCCTCCGGTAGCGGAGTGATAATAAAACCCAATGGGTATATCATTACCAACAACCACGTTGTGGAAGGGGCCGACAAAATTCAAGTCACCCTGAATGACAACCGCCAGTACGAAGCCAGAATCATCGGTACAGACCCGACTACAGACCTGGCCGTAATTAAAATAGATATTGAGGAAAATGATCTTCCTCACCTTACTTTCGGTAATTCCGACGAGGTAAGGGTTGGGGAATGGGTGCTGGCCATCGGCAATCCCTTTAACCTCACCTCTACGGTTACAGCCGGTATTGTGAGCGCCAAAGGACGTAACATCAACATCCTGGGAGATATGGCCATTGAGTCATTTATTCAGACCGACGCTGCCGTTAACCGCGGAAACAGCGGGGGAGCACTTGTCAATACCCATGGGGAACTGATCGGCATCAACGCTGCCATTGCCTCCACTACAGGAACCTTTGCCGGGTATTCTTTTGCCATCCCTTCCAACATCGCTGAAAAAGTGATGGAAGATCTCCTGGAATTCGGAGAAGTGCAGAGAGGTTTGCTTGGTGTTACCATCAGGGATCTAACAGGATCACTTGCCCGGGAAGAGGGAATTGGCATCAACCAGGGCGTATATGTGGTAGGTGTTGAGGATGGAAGCTCTGCTGAAGAAGCCGGCCTTAAAGAAGGCGATGTGATTGTCGGTATCCAGGGCAGATCAGTGCGAACCACATCTGAACTGATTGAAACCGTGGGTCGCCAAAGGCCCGGCGATGAGATTCTAGTCAGGTATTACCGCGACGGCAGAGAAAGAGAAACCACCGCCCTGCTGCGGAACATTCACGGGGAGGTAACCTTCATTACCCGTGACGACAAAAGCATTTCCGAAATCCTTGGAGCCCGCTTCCAGGTTATTTCTGAAAGCCGCAAGGAGGAACTTGATATTAGCCACGGCTTGCAGGTAAGTTCCCTGCAACAGGGGAAGCTCAGAAATGCCGGGATGAGAAACGGCTTTATTATTACCCATGTTGACCGGGAAAAGGTTAAATCCCCCGAAGACCTTACCCGTATTTTGAAAGATAAAAAGGGCGGAGTGCTTATTGAAGGGGTTTACCCCAACGGAGCCCGGGCGTTTTATGGAATAGGCATGGGCTAAACCGGGGGTTGTAATTCTGTTAAATTTTTTGTATCTTTGTGGGCTTTTTTTAAGGCATATTTTTCTTCCTACCTTGAAATGCCCAAAATAAATATTATAATCTTTTAAAATCAACCCTACCTAAAGATATGTTTATAGAATTAGGAATAAAGGAACCAACACAATAAGGAAATATATTATGACAGATCAGAAAAAAGTGTGGGAATTGGTTAAAGAAATAGAAGAATCTCGACATAAAGCAACCGATGA
>SLRE01000175.1 GCA_007131125.1 Bacteroidales bacterium
CGGGGAGAAAAGATCAACCTGTCCAATATTGAAAAGTCGATCAAGGAAGACTTGCAGGACATCAAAAAAAACCTCAGAGACCTCTCCAAAGACAAGGGGACAAAAAAACAAACCAAAGCAAACCGCAACGGCCGGTGCTTCCATGCAGACTGCCTGCAAACAGGGCAAACCAAACGATACAACACAAATTTTATTGTCAGCTGTCAAAAGTGTAAAGAAATCTTTTGATACTTTTTTTCGGGGTTTTCTCAAACTCCTCGGGAACTATTTGAATTTTACTAATATTCATATAGGCCGGGATCTGGTTGTTTAGTTGCGATTTGTGGTGTTCAAGGGTTTGTTTTAGTTGTTTTTCAGTAATGTTCAGTCTGTCCACTGCTTCATAGTCGGGGTATATCAATGCAGTGAGTACCCCTTTTTGCTCAACCACCAGGGCTTCCTGGATAAACGGCATGTTGTTGAGCCTTGCTTCAATCTCTTCCGGATAGATATTCTGTCCTGAAGCCCCAAGGATCATGCTCTTTGAGCGTCCTTTAATGTATATGAATTGGTCCTTGTCAATAAGTCCAAGGTCTCCGGTGTGGAGCCAACCCTCTTCATTAAGGGAAGCTTTTGTTGCTTCAGGATTTTTGTAGTACCCCTGCATTACATTTTCACCCCTGACCATTATTTCTCCAACATCATTATAGGGATCAGGACTGTCGATTTTTACTTCAAGGGTATCAACGATTTTTCCCGAAGAACCAATCCGGGTTTTGTCCCAGTTGGCATAACTGATAAGGGGACCACATTCTGTCATTCCATAACCAATGGAAAAGGGAAATCCTATTTTATTCAGAAACAACTCAACATCCTGGTTAAGGGGCGCACCCCCGATAACCACCTCATGGAAGTTGTTGCCAAAGGCGGCGCTTAGTTTTGCGTTTATTTTTTTGTAGATCAGTTTATTCAGCAGGGGTGTTTTTAACAGCAGCTGCATGCTGCTTTTGCTGATAACCGGCAACAATTGCTTTTTATAGATTTTTTCAATGATCAGCGGTACCGACAATACAAGTCTGGGACGGATTTCCTTAAAAGCCTGCAAAATAATTTTCGGGGAAGGGGTTTTGGTCAGGAAAGTAATATGGCAGCCAAGGGTAAATGGCCATAGAAATTCAAAAGCACATCCGTAGGCGTGGGCCAGGGGTAGAAAGGAAACAATGGCATCCCCGGGATCTAGCGGCATATTGTTGTTGGCATAAACCACATTGGCAGTCAGGCTGTTGTGGGGTATCATCACACCTTTTGTAAATCCGGTTGTTCCTGAAGTATAGCTGATCACAGCCAGTTCAGCATTCGAAACGGGCTTGAACTGAATATCATCAGGTGCCGGCCCATCGGGAAATTTTTTGCTGAAGCTGTTTTCAGCCTTATCCATGGATGCCTTCAGCTTTTTCCTGTCTTCCAGCGCGGAAAAATCCTGCAGGGAAATAAAGCCTTTAACTTTAGATATTTTTTGTGTGTCAAGGTTTTCAAAGATATTGTCTGCAATGAAAACCATCAGGGCATCTGAATGGTTTATAATGTGTTCAACATCCCTGGGTTTAAAATCGGGTAAAACCGGCACTACCACTGCTCCATAAGTGATAATTCCAAGGTAGGTAATGCCCCAGTTGGCGGAATTTTTTCCTACAAGGGCAATTTTTTCCCCAGGCTTAATGCCGCATTCCTCAAACAAAAAATGAAGTTTCAGAATGCGGGAACCCACATCAGAAAATTGAAACGTTTTGCCCTGGTAATCTGTAAATGCCGGGCTGTCCCAATTGTTTTTTATGCTTTTGCTGATAAAGTCAGTAAGGTTTTCCTTCATCATAACATGATAATTTTTGGGTGAAAATATGATGCTTCTCAAGGTGCAATTTACAAATAAACCCATAAAATAAAAAAGTTTGCAGGCGATTCGGAGGGTAAAGCATCCCGTAGCCAAAAGTTTTCCGGTTTATTCATCTCAATAAATAATGGTAATTTTGCAGATTATTTTGGTTATATGAGTACTACCAAGGCCAAAGCCATTGATCAATACGATCCTAAAGAATACCTTTTGATAAAGGGTGCCCGGGTTCACAACCTGAAAAACGTGGATGCCATTATCAGGCGCAACCGCCTTGTGGTGATCACCGGCCTTTCAGGATCGGGCAAATCTTCCCTTGCCTTTGATACCTTGTATTCGGAAGGGCAGCGCCGCTATGTGGAAAGCCTGAGCGCTTATGCACGGCAATTTCTTGGAAGAATGCACAAGCCCGAAGTCGACTACATTAAAGGGATTTCCCCTGCCATTGCCATTGAGCAAAAGGTCAACACCCGAAATCCACGGTCAACGGTCGGCACCTCAACAGAAATCTACGAATACCTGAAGCTGCTGTTTGCCCGCATCGGCAAAACCCATTCTCCCATCTCCGGAAACGTGGTAAAGCGCCACAGCGTATCTGATGTTGCCGACCACGCCCTGTCGCTTCCGGAAGGCACAATGGTTATGGTACTGGCACCTCTGAGCCTTCGCGAGGGAAGATCACTTGAAGAGCAGCTTAAAATTCTGTTGCAGCAGGGGTTTTCAAGAATGATGATCAACGATGAGGTTGAACGCATAGAAGATATTTTGCCCGGTTTGCAAAAAAAACCTGTTCAGAAAAAACCCTGCATTGTTATCGACCGCTTTTCTGTGCAAGCCGATGATTCTGATCTGGTGAGCCGTGTGGCAGATTCGGTGCAAACAGCTTTTTATGAAGGAGATGGAGAATGCATGCTGCAATATGAAGAAAAAGGAAAAACAAAAGAGGCCCATTTTTCCAACCGGTTCGAACTGGACGGCATTAGCTTTGAAAAACCAACCGTTAACCTGTTTACCTTCAACAATCCCTATGGCGCCTGTAAATCCTGCGAAGGCTTTGGTAGTGTTATCGGTATTGATCCCGACCTGGTGATCCCCAACAAGCGGCTATCGGTTTATGAAGGTGCCATTGCCTGCTGGAAAGGCGAAAAAATGGGCAAATGGAAAGACCGCCTGGTAAACAATGCTTATAAATTCGATTTCCCTATTCATAAGCCTTATGCCCAGCTTACCGAAGAACAAAAAGACCTGCTATGGAAGGGCAACCGTTATTTTAAGGGATTGAATGACTTCTTCCGTATGGTGGAAGAAAATACATACAAAATCCAGTACAGGGTAATGTTGTCGCGTTACAGGGGAAAAACCACATGCAGCGAATGTCAGGGTACCCGCCTGAGAAAGGATGCCAATTACGTGAAGGTGGGAGGCAGGTCCATTACCGACCTGGTGTTGATGCCCCTTGAACGGCTGAAAATTTTTTTTCATTGCATTACCCTGGATGAACATGAAAGGGAGGTGTCCAGGCGGCTGCTTACTGAAATCAACAACCGTCTGGAATACCTCAATGATGTCGGGCTGGGTTACCTGACTCTGAACCGGCTTTCATCAAGCCTTTCCGGAGGAGAGTCGCAGCGCATCAACCTTGCTACTTCCCTGGGAAGCAGCCTGGTAGGCTCACTTTATATTCTGGATGAGCCCAGTATTGGTCTTCATCAGCGCGACAACCACCGCCTGATAAAGGTTTTGAAAAAACTGAGAGATATAGGAAACACGGTAATTGTAGTAGAGCACGATGAGGACATCATGCGCGCTGCCGATCAGGTGATCGACATTGGGCCCCTGGCCGGAACCGGGGGAGGAGAGATACTTTTCCAGGGCCCTTTGGAAGGATTGCTGAAAGACAACAAAAGCCTTACGGCCCGGTACCTGAATCGTGAACTCCTGATTGAGGTGCCTGATAAAAGAAGAAAGTGGAAAGAGTTTATCGAATTGAAAGGGGTGAGACAGCACAACCTCAAGGGTTTCGATGCCAGAATACCCTTGCAGGTTATGACGGTGATAACCGGGGTGAGTGGCTCCGGCAAAACCTCCCTCGTAAAAACCATTCTGTATCCCTCCCTGAAAAAACTTTACGGAGGTTACGGCGAACGCACCGGGCTTTTTGATGAATTGGACGGGGATACCCAAAGCCTGAAAAATGTTGAATACATTGACCAGAATCCCATTGGAAAATCCTCCCGCTCCAATCCTGTTACATACATAAAGGCTTATGATGAAATCCGCAATCTTTATGCTGATCAGCCGCTTGCCAAAACCCGTGGCTACACCCCCGGGTTCTTCTCGTTTAATATTGAGGGTGGGCGTTGCCCCGAGTGTGAAGGTGAAGGAAGTGTGAAGATAGAAATGCAGTTCATGGCCGATATTACCCTGATTTGCGAGGAATGTAAAGGGAGCCGGTTTAAGGAAGAAATTCAGGATGTGGTTTTTGAAGAAAAAACCATCAGCGATATCCTGGAGTTTACCGTTGAGGATGCCATAGCGTTCTTTTCAGAAAAAGGGGGAAAATATCCGGTTTGCGGGCGCATTGCAACAAAGTTGCAACCTCTGGCAGATGTGGGTCTGGGATATGTCCGCCTGGGCCAGCCTTCCAGTACCCTCAGCGGGGGAGAAGCGCAACGGATTAAACTGGCTTCTTTTTTAACGAAAGGCATCACCCCCGACAAAACCCTCTTCATCTTTGATGAACCAACTACAGGCCTTCACTTTCACGACATCCACAAGTTGCTGCAAGCTTTTAATGCACTGCTTGACAATGGGCACTCTCTGCTTATAGTTGAACACAATCCTGAGATCATCAAATGTGCCGACTGGGTCCTGGATTTAGGGCCGGAGGGAGGAGAAAAAGGAGGGAACCTGGTATTTGAAGGCACCCCCGAAGATATGGTTCTTAATGAGGTTTCTCATACAGGCAGATTTTTGAAGGAAAGAATCCAAAACCATTAAATACAAAAAAAACCCGGAGAAACACTCCCCGGGTTTTTTTCCACAAATAAGTTTTAAACAGTCTTTCCGGGATATTCTTTGAGGGCTTCCTGCAGGCAGCGCATGGCCTTTTTCAAATCCTCAACGTTGAGCACATAAGAAATACGAACTTCCGTTTTGCCGGCACCCGGGGTAGAATAAAAGCCTGTGGCCGGGGCAAGCATCACGGTTTGTCCCTCATAGTTAAAAGACTCCAGCAACCACTGGCAGAATTTATCGCTGTCTTCTATTGGCAGGCTTGCGGTTACATAAAATGCTCCTTTCGGGTTGGGGCAAACCACGCCCTGCATGTTGTTCAGGGCTTCAACCACTGCGTTTCGGCGTGCAAAATATTCGTCAATGATTTCGGTAAAATAGCTGTCGGGGGTTTCCATGGCAGCCTCAGCGGCATACTGTCCTAAAGAAGGCGGACTAAGGCGCGCCTGGGCAAACTTCATGGCGGTTTTCATCACCTCCTTGTTGCGGGAAATCATGCAGCCGATGCGAATACCACAGGCACTGTAGCGCTTGGAAACAGAATCAAAAAGGACCACGTTTTCCTCAAGTCCTTCCAGGTTCATAACCGAATGATGGGTGGTGCCGTCATAGCAAAACTCCCGGTAAACCTCATCGGCAAACAGGAACAGGTCATGTTTTTTTACAATCTCACGAAGTACATCCAGTTCTTCTTTAGAATAGAGATATCCCGTGGGGTTGTTGGGGTTGCAGATCAAGATGGCTTTGGTTGCCGGTGTTATGGCCTTTTCAAATTCGGAGATGGGCGGCAATGCAAAACCGGTTTCAATATTCGAAATGATGGGCTTAACCTTTACCCCGGCGCTGGTGGCAAAACCATTGTAATTGGCATAAAATGGTTCTGGAATAATGATTTCGTCTCCAGGGTTCAAACAGGTTTGCACCCCAAAAAGAATGGCTTCCGAAGCTCCTGCTCCAACTATTATGTCGTCGGGTGTGATGTGGATGTCGTGCTTCGCATAATACTGGCACAACTTTTCCCGGTAGGAAAGAATCCCTGCAGAATGACTGTATTCAATTACTTTTACATCCAGGTTGTGCATGGCATCTATCATGCTCTGGGGAGTGGGAATATCGGGCTGCCCGATATTCAAATGAAAGACC
>SLRE01000215.1 GCA_007131125.1 Bacteroidales bacterium
AACGAAGAGAAGAATCCGCTTTCGTTGTTTTTGCATGAAATGTTTAATTTTTTGCATAACAAAAAGCCGACAAAAGTACAACTTTTTTTATAACCGGCTATTTTATACTCAAAATTTAATTTTCGACAAACGAAATTACTAAAAATTTATACAAAAACGGTTTTTTTTGTGATTTTTTTATTAACAAGCCGTTTTTAAAAATTGTTCATATCTTCTAAAACCATCGAAAAAAACAATTGTTCAGAAGAACGCTGTTAAAAAAATAAAAGATGAACCCGCATTGTTTGCTGATAAAAAAATATCAGGCATGCCCATTTATCAAAAACCAGGCCAAAAATTTTATGTATTTTGCCGGTCATAAAAAATTATGCAGGTTTTGACCCGGTTTTCTTCAATAGGGGTTAAATTTGCAGGGTATAAAAAAACGGATTTACTGATTCCTGGTAATTACCTCAAAATATGCAATTTAAAGACGTTGTGGGTCATCAGGCCCTTAAAAACCAGCTGATTTATAATGTTCACAATAACCGCATCAGCCATGCGCAGCTTTTTCTGGGGCCTGAGGGAAGTGGAGGTTTGCCCATGGCTTTGGCCTTTGCACAATATATACAGTGCCGCGACAAAAAACCCGAGGATGCCTGCGGGGTTTGCCCTTCCTGCCTGAAGCATAAAAAATTTGAACACCCCGACCTGCATTTCTTTTTTCCGGTAGCCCGCACCAAAGCTTTCGAAAATACCGATCACGAAAAAATCACAAGCAAGGATTTTTACCGCCCCTGGAGGGAGTTGTTGCTGACCACTCCATATTTTAAATACAACCATTTTCTTGAAAAGATCGGCATCGAAAACAAACAGCCCCTCATCAATGCCAACAGTTGCAATGAGATCATCAAAACCCTCGGGCTTAAATCTTTTGAAAGCGAATACAAAATTGTGCTGATTTGGCTGATAGAGGGACTGTATCATTCCGCTGCTCCAAAATTGCTGAAAATATTGGAGGAACCACCTGAAAAAACAGTGTTTCTATTGGTTTCCCATAACCAGGAAAAAATTTTATCCACCATTCGTTCGCGTACCCAGCTGGTAAAAGTGCCCCGGTTGAATGAAGAAGAAGTCAGGCAGGCTCTTACAGAACAATATGGGTGTGAGCCGGGCAGGGCAAAGCAAATCTCCCTGCTTTGCGAAGGCGATTTTGCTGAAGCTTTAAGGCTTGCCCTGGCAGGAAATGAGCCCCTGGCCGATTTCGACACTTTCAGGTACTGGATGCGGTTGTGCTACCGGAAAAACGTTCCCGAATTATTGAAATGGGTGGACAGTATAAGCAAGGCCGGACGGGAAAAACAAAAATCATTTCTGCAATACGGTTTAAAGATGTTCAGGTTTTGCCTGTTGAGCAATTACAAAGCCAGTCCCCTGGTACATATGGAGGGAGAAGAAAAAGACTTTATCCATGCCTTTTCTCCTTTTGTGAACCATCTTAACGGTCTGCAGATCGTGGAAGCTTTTAATGACGGGCTATACCATATTGAGCGCAATGCCAATCCGAAAATACTTTTTACCGACCTTTCATTTAACCTGGCAAGGCTTTTTGCTCCTTTCAAAAAGTAAGATATTTTAGTAACTTTGCAGGCAAAACAAACGGCAAAACATTGGATACCAAAGACCATCAGGAGTTTCTTTCACGCGGCTGCAAGTGTGCTCCCCAGCCTCATGCACGCCAGCTAAATGTGTTTGAGCATTCCTGCAACAAGCTGGATACTTTTGACTGGCTAAAAGACATTAAGCCCCCGGACGGGTATCCGGTTTTTGACATTGTGGAGGTACGCTTTAAAAACAGCCGCAAGGAATTTTTTCGCACCACCCCCGACCTGGAGATTGAAACCGGGGATATTGTTGCCGTTGAATCTTCGCCGGGGCACGATATCGGCATAGTAACCCTTACCGGGGAAATAGTGAGGCTGCAGTTGAAAAGCAAAAACATCAACCCAAAAACCACTGAATTCCGGAAGGTTTATCGCAGGGCCAAGATCTCGGATATCGAAAAATGGGTTGATGCCGTAAGACTTGAGGATGACACCATGCTCCGCTCCAGGGAAATGGCCTGGTCGCTGAATCTTGACATGAAGATCAGCGATGTGGAATATCAGGGCGATCGCACCAAAGCCATTTTTTATTACACTGCCGATGAAAGGGTTGATTTCCGGGAATTGATCAAGGTGCTGGCCGATGCATTCAACGTGCGGATAGAGATGAAGCAAATTGGAATGCGCCAGGAAGCCAGTCGAATCGGGGGGATCGGGTCCTGCGGAAGGGAGCTTTGCTGTTCCACCTGGCTTACCAAATTTCAGTCGGTTTCTACTAACGCAGCCAGAACACAACAGCTTTCACTGAACCCACAGAAGCTGGCGGGGCAATGTAGCAAATTAAAATGCTGCATCAACTATGAAAACGACTGCTACCTGGATTATCTCAAAGACATGCCCGACACCTCAAAAGAGTTGTATACCAAAAGGGGTAAAGCCACTTTTCAGAAAATGGATGTGCTGAAAAAATCCATGGGGTATTCTTATGAAGACACCCCCAACCAGATCGTTATGCTGCCGGCAGAAAGGGTAAAGGAAATTATCGCTTTAAATGAAAAGAAACAAAAGCCCGATGATCTGGCTTCGGATGCCTTTGGCATTCCGGAAAATAATAATAAAACCATTGACCGGGAGGCCGACCCAGAGCTTGGCGACAGCCTGACACGCTTTGATAAACCTTCTAAAAGCAAGAAAAAGCGCAAAAAAAGAAAGCCCAGGGGGCAGCGCCAATCCGGAAAACGATCAGAAAAAAATTGATCAAGCCTTCTTTCATGAAAAAACCAAAAAAAATCTCTCTCCCCTTGCTGATTTTAAGCATGGTCTTTGCACAGGCCTGCAATCCCGACCTGGTTTTCCAGGATAATCAAGCCATTCCATCAGAGGGATGGCACTACCAGGATAAGATCACTTTTTCTGTGGAAATGGACGACACCCTTTCCCTGCATAATCTTTACCTGGACGTAAGGAATACCACCGATTACGAATACCGTAATTTTTTCGTTTTCATGGATATTGAATTTCCCGACAACCGGGTTTTGCGCGACACCATTGAGTGCATTCTGGCCGAACGATCAGGCGAATGGACCGGAAAAGGTTTTGGCCGTATCAAGTCCAACCGCTTCCTGTTTCGCACCGACGTATGGTTTCCCAAAAAAGGCACCTACACTTTTACTATTGAGCAGGGAATGCGTGAAGAGGTTTTACACGGAATAAAAGATATTGGCATACATATTGAGAGAAAATAAACCTGTTGTGCAAGCGTTTTGATTAGGGTAAACAAACCATCCATCATTCATTAAGAAAATGAGCAAAAAGAAGATAAAAGGCAAAAGAAGCCCGGTATTTTATTTCTGGATAATATTTTTCTCACCGGTAGTTTTGCTTTTCCTGTTGTTTTTCACCATCAACATTGGATTATGGGGCTTTATGCCTTCGTTTGAAGAGCTGGAAAACCCCAGAAGCAACCTGGCCAGTGAGGTTTATTCGGCTGACGGGGTTTTATTGGGTACATTCTATATCCACAACCGCTCCAATGTAAATTATGAAGATATTTCGCCCCAGACCGTTGAGGCATTGCTGGCAGCTGAGGACATCCGCTTTCATTACCATTCGGGAGTGGATATCCGCAGTATTTTCCGGGTGCTTTTCCGGAACATTCTAGGGGGGCAACGAAGTGCAGGCGGAGGGAGTACCCTGAGCCAGCAGCTGGCCAAAAACCTTTTTCCGCGCCAGGATGATCCATCCCTCGCCCAGATGGTCATTATCAAGCTAAAGGAATGGGTAACGGCCGCCAAGCTTGAAAGAAACTACACCAAAGAAGAGATCATTGCCATGTACCTGAATACGGTTGATTTTGGCAGCCACGCTTTTGGGATCAAATCTGCGGCAAAAACCTATTTCAACACCACTCCCGACTCCCTGAAAACCGAAGAAGCCGCCCTGCTGGTAGGCATGCTTAAAGCACCTTCATGGTACCATCCGGTGCGCAACTCCGAAAGGGCCTTTCAGCGCAGACAGGTGGTTCTCAACCAAATGGCGCGCTATGAGTTCATTACCCCCGAAGAGTTTGACTCCCTGAGTACGATACCACTGGATATGACAAACTTCCAGGTACAGGATCAACATACCGGCCTGGCTACCTATTTCCGGGAGAAACTACGAAAAGACCTGGCAGAATGGAGCCGCACCCGTACCAAACCCGACGGCACCAATTACAACATTTACCGTGATGGTTTAAAGATTTACACCACCATTGATTCCAGGATGCAGCAATACGCTGAGGAAGCCGTTGAGGAACATCTCGGGGGGTACCTTCAGCCTGAGTTTTTCAGACATTGGCAGGGGCGCACAACCGCACCTTTTGATACCGATCTGACCCCGGAAGAAATTGACCGCATCTATAACAATGCCATAAGGCGCTCCGACCGCTACACCAATATGAGACTGGAAGGGCTGTCAGAGGATTCCATCCAGAAATCTTTCCATACCAAAGTACCCATGCGGGTATTTTCATGGGAAGGAGAGAAAGATACGGTGATGACCCCAATGGACTCCATCCGTTACTACAAGCATTTTCTGCGTACCGGGATGATGGCCGTTGAGCCTCAAACGGGTCATGTGCGGGCCTATGTGGGCGGTCCCAACTTCAAGCACTTCAAATTTGATCATGTAACCGGCAGCCGCAGGCAGGTTGGTTCAACCTTTAAGCCTTTTCTTTACACCCTGGCCATGCAGGAAGGGGAATTTGGTCCCTGCACGCAAGTGCCCAACACCCCGGTTAGTTTCCGGCTGGACGACGGAGACACCTGGACCCCAAAGAACGCCAGCGACCGCAGGGAAGGAGAAATGGTAACCCTTCAATGGGCATTGGCCAATTCTGTCAATTACATTTCGGCCTTCCTGATGAAAAGATATTCGCCCCTGGCAGTGATTAAGCTGGCCAGAAGAATGGGCATCACCAGCCATATCGATCCGGTGTATGCCATTGCATTGGGTACCCCCGATCTTTCGGTGTATGAAATGGTGGGGGCAAAATCCTCCTTTGTCAACAAAGGCGTTTACATTGAACCAACATTTGTTACCCATATCGAGGACCAGAACGGCAACCTGGTTGAGGCCTTTTCCCCTCACCAGGAGGAGGCCATGAGTGAGGAAACCGCTTACCTGATGGTCGAGTTGATGAAAGGGGTTGTGGAAAGCGGAACAGGTACCAGGTTGCGCTTCCGCTACGGTTTTGACCATCCCATTGCAGGCAAAACCGGTACCACGCAGAACAACTCTGACGGATGGTTCATTGGCATGACCCCCGACCTGGTTGCAGGGGTGTGGGTTGGAGCTGAAGACAGGGGTGCAAGGTTCCGTGAACTTTCCCTCGGACAGGGTGCCAACACGGCACTTCCCATCTGGGCCAAATTCATGCAAAAGGTTTATGATGACGAAGAACTGGAAATAAGCAAGGAAGATTTTGAGAAACCCATGCGGCCCATTCGGTTCGAAACAGACTGCTCCAAAGTAGAACGGCAAGCCCGTCCGGATGATTACTTCCGTGACGACCCGTTTTAATAACCCCCAACAGAAAAATTAAATGATCATTCCGGCACCAACGGTTTCGTTGGTGCTTTCGTCTATTATGATCACACTTCCCGTGGAACGATTCAACTGGTACTTATCGAAAAAGAATGGTCGGGTTGTACGTACCTGTATCCGGGCAATATCATTCATGCCCACCTCCAGGTCATCCTGCTTGCGGTGAAGGGTGTTGATATCAATTTTGTACAAAATATTTTTCACCACACAGCGGGCTTCCTTTGTGGTATGATGAATGGCATATTTCCCGTTAAGCTGTAACTTTCGGGGGTGCATCCAGCAAACCATAATGTCAAGATCCTGCGACACTTTGGGTACATTGTTTTCGCGTACGATCATATCGCCC
>SLRE01000094.1 GCA_007131125.1 Bacteroidales bacterium
GTTCGGGCTCCATGCTTGAGGTTAAATCCCCTCTGGGACGCATGCGTTTTTATATTCGCTTTGATACCGATGCCGCGCAGCATCATTTTATAAATACCATAAAAACCCATCCCGTAGCCCACATACTGAAAAAATAATTCCCTGCCATTCCCCTGGCCGTTATCTACCCCCAAACAAAAGACCTGCCCTTAACTTACCCGAATCGAACTGGAAGAATCCGTTTAAAAGAATTAACTTTGCATGAATAAACTGACGTAATGGCATAAATAATGTTTCTTTTTCCGGTCCTGAAAAGAAAAAACCAGGTTTTACTGCGCGTATTATGGTCCCTGGCCGGGGTTTCTTTTTTGGGATTCCTTGTTAGTGCCTTGGGGGGAGAGGTTTTTTCATGGAGTAATGTTTTGCAGTATTACTGGTTTTCCGGGATGCTTTTTTTCCTGATTGCAGCCATTGCTGGCAGGAGCCGGCAAAAGGAATTCGAACCGGCCGGCATGCTCGGCATCCGCAATCATGATGTTTTCATCAAAGACAAAAGCCGGGAAAAGAAAATATCCGGGGATGAAATTGAGGAGCTGGTTTTTTACCCCGAACAATTTGAGGGCGATGATTCACACAAGCCCCTGCCCAAAAGATTCTTTGAATGGATGATGGCAAAACCCTCATCCCGGGCAGGGTCAAAGCTGGAAATCAAAACCCGGGAGGAAAAACTCATTTTCCTGGTTTGCTTTGAAAGGATTTCGCATCAAAACCTTTTCATTGGAAGCCTGGAGGAGCATCCCAGCGCAATAGTCGAAAACAAAAAAATTTAAATTCTATCATGGAGATTCAATCCATAAAACAACGTTTTGGCATTATTGGCCACTCCGAAAAGCTTGACCGCGCCATTGACGTGGCCAGGCAGGTTGCCCCAACCGACATCACCGTGCTGATTTCCGGAGAAAGCGGTACCGGTAAGGAAGCATTTCCTAAAATCATTCATCAGCTGAGTGCGCGCAAGCACGGCCCTTATATCGCAGTCAACTGCGGCGCCATTCCTGAAGGTACCATCGATTCCGAGCTTTTCGGACACGAAAAAGGCTCGTTTACCGGGGCCCAGGAAGCAAGAAAGGGTTATTTTGAAGTGGTAAACGGGGGAACCATTTTTCTGGATGAGGTGGCAGAGCTTCCTTCACTTACCCAGGTAAGGCTGTTGAGGGTGCTGGAAAGCGGTGAGTTTATCAAGGTGGGTTCCTCCAAAGTGCAAAAAACCAATGTGCGGGTGGTGGCAGCCACCAACGTTGACCTGCAGGAAGCCGTTTCAAAAGGGAGGTTTCGCGAAGACCTGTATTATCGCCTCAATACAGTTCCAATTCATGTTCCTCCTTTGAGGGAAAGAAAAGAAGACATTGTGATGCTCTTCAAAAAGTTTTCGGCCGATTTTGCCGAGAAGTACCGCATGCCCCCTTTACACCTGACCAAAGACGCCCAGGAGGCCCTGGAAAACCACCGCTGGTCCGGCAACATTCGTCAGCTCAAAAACCTTGCGGAACAAATTTCTGTGATTGAAAGCAACCGCACCGTTTCGGCAGAAACCATTTACAAATATTTGCCGGGAGAGCCCGAAAACCGCCTTCCGGTGCTTTTCAACCAGGAAGAACAGGGGGGCGGCAACCTGAGCGAGCGGGAAATCCTCTACAAAATTCTTTTTGACATGCGCCGTGACATTACCGACATGAAAAAAATCATCATGGAGCTGATGCAGGAAGGCCAGGTTTCAAGGAGTTTCCAGGAAGAAAATGCCCAGCTGATAGAAAAGCTTTACGAGGACAGAGACCTTCCCCAGGTATACAAAGACCCAAAAGAATCAGGCTTTGGCATTGCAGGTTCAAGCTCCGGTCAGGTAATCGATAACTATGAGGATGCCCCCCATGAATTTATGGAAGAAAGCCTTTCCATTCAGGAAAAAGAAAAAGATCTTATCGTGAAAGCCCTTGAAAAACATAATGGCAGAAGAAAAAAAGCGGCTGAGGAATTAGGCATATCCGAAAGAACCCTTTACCGGAAAATTAAAGAATATGACATACGGTAAAAACCATGCATTTTTATTAACTTTGTAAGTTCCAAACTTTTTCAGGAAAATATGTCTATCAATATGAAAATCAGGGAAATAAAAAAGCTGTACCCATTGCTTTTGGTATGGGTTTTCCCGTTTTTGATTACCGCTTGCGGGGTTTATTCTTTTACCGGGGCCAGCATACCCCCGGAAGCCCGCACCATATCCATTGCTCAATTTCCAAATGACGCATCCCTGGTGCAACCTACGTTAAGTCAGCGATTTACCGAGGCCCTGCAGGATAAGTTTTTACAACGCACCAGCCTCCGGCTGGTGGATGCCGGGGGCGACCTGCATTTTGAAGGCAGCATTACCGATTACCGCACCCAGCCAACCGCCATTGCCGGCGATGACCGCGCAGAGCTCAACCGGCTGACCATCAGCATCAGGGTTAGGTTTTATAATGAATATGACCCGGATTCTGAATTTGAAAGAACCTTTTCTAGGTATTTTGATTACGCCAGCAACCTCAGCCTTTCGCAGATTGAAGATGAAGCCATTGACGCCATCAATGAACTGATTGTAGAAGACATTTTCAATCAGGCCGTGGTAAACTGGTAAAACACCCGCATATGCAGCAGAACACTTTTTTGGCGCTGATAAAACAACACCGTAAACCCGACAAGTCTACCTTCGAACAGTTAAAGGAACTTTGCCGGGCTTACCCCTATTGTCAGCCGGCCAGGGTTCTGCTGGCAAAAAGCATGATGACTTTTGAAAAAGAGTCTTTTGAGGATGCCGTTAACCGTGCCTCAGCTTATGCCCCTGACAGGCGCAAATTCCAGGCTTTTATCTCCGGAAGGAAACCCCTGGAGGAAAAAAGCGGAACCGGCAACGGGCAGGATGCCCCAAAAGCAGAACAACCGGAACACCCCGCCCCTGTAAACGCCCTGCCAAATAATAAAACCACCTCTTCTTCCAACAGCAACAACAATGGCTTTTGGCCCCAATGGCTGCTAAGGATTTTTTCTTCAGACAACCACTCTTCCAAAGAAAAAAGTAAACCCGAGACCCCTCAGCCCGAGCCGGTTAAGGAACAAACCCTTGTTGAAAATGCCAGTTTGTTTGATGTTGCCGAAGAGGAAACTCCTGTCAAAAGCAAACAAATGGAGCTCATCGACCGCTTCCTGAAGGAGGAGCCCCGGATTCAGGCCAAAAAAGAAGGGTTTACCGACGAAAATCTGGCAGAGAGAAGCACGGCTGAAGCACCCGACCTGGCCACCGAAACCCTGGCTGAAGTTTACCTAAAACAGGGAAAAACTGAAAGGGCGTTAGAGGTTTACAAAAAATTAAGTTTGAAGTTTCCGGAAAAAAGCAGTTACTTTGCAAAAAAAATAAACGCTATTAATAACGAAACCAAATAAAATAAAAAATAATGGGCGCTTTTGTTTTAATTTCAGTTCTGATTCTCATCACCTGCATCCTTCTGGTGCTGATTGTATTGGTGCAGAACGCCAAAGGTGGCGGACTGGCATCCAACTTTTCTTCCAGCAACCAGGTAATGGGTGTAAGAAAAACCACAGACTTTCTTGAAAAAGCCACCTGGACCCTGGCCATTGTTCTGCTGGTGCTTACCTTAACAAGTACTTTTGTAATTCCCCGACAGGAATTCCAGGAAGTGCCCGAGAGTGAAGTGCGCGACCTGGTGCCGGCTCAGGAAGCACCACCGATTGATTTGCAACGTCCGCAGGAGCAACCCATGGAAGAAATAGAAATTGAGGATTAAAGAAACTGACTGATATTCTTGAAAATGTCAGAATGGCATACCATTCTGACATTTTTTTTTGTGCCTCCCGCTTTCATGCAAATTTGTCCTGAAATAGGGCGATTCAGGCTTTTGGCACGGATTATGAAAATGTGCAGTCCAAAACAACATGTTTCGCAATTAAAAAATGTCTAACAAATAAACGAAAAAAACATGGCAAAATTAAACATCAAGCCTTTAGCAGATCGTGTATTGGTTGAGCCCGCCCCGGCAGAAGAAAAAACCTCAGGCGGTATTATTATTCCTGACACGGCTAAGGAAAAACCCCAGAAAGGTACCATAGCAGCCGTTGGGCCGGGAACAAAAGATAATCCTGTAACTGTTAAAGTAGGCGACGAGGTGCTTTACGGCAAGTATGCAGGAACAGAGCTTTCCCTTGACGGTAAGGACTACCTGATTATGCGTGAAGCTGACATTTACGCTGTAATTTAATTTTCTGTTGATTATTCATTTCTAAAACAAAAAAATAGAGTAACATGGCAAAAGATATAAAATTCAATCTGGAAGCAAGAAACGCACTGAAATCTGGTGTTGACAAGCTTTCTGATGCTGTTAAGGTAACCCTTGGCCCTAAAGGGCGCAATGTGGTTATTGACAAGAAGTTTGGTGCACCCACCATTACCAAGGACGGTGTAACCGTTGCCAGAGATATCGAACTGGAAGACCCCATTGAAAATATGGGCGCCCAGATGGTAAAGGAAGTGGCAAGCAAAACCGCCGATGTAGCAGGAGACGGAACCACCACCGCCACGGTGCTGGCACAGTCCATTATCGCTACCGGCCTTAAAAATGTAGCCTCAGGGGCCAACCCCATGGACCTGAAGCGCGGCATCGACAAAGCTGTTGAAAAGGTTGTAAAAAGCCTCAAAGAGCAATCCGTTGAGGTTGGCGACAGCAACGAAAAAATTGAGCAGGTGGCCACCATCTCTGCCAACAACGAACCTTCCATCGGCAAACTCATTGCCGAGGCAATGGACAAGGTGAAAAAAGAAGGGGTGATTACCATTGAGGAAGCCAAAGGCACCGAAACAAGCGTGAAGGTTGTGGAAGGTATGCAGTTTGACCGCGGTTATATTTCCCCTTATTTTGTTACCGATACCGAAAAAATGGAGGCGGTTTTTGAAGATCCTTACATTTTGATCTATGACAAAAAGATCAGCACCATGAAGGATTTTCTCCCGGTTCTGGAAAAAGTGGTTCAAACCGGCAAGCCTCTTGTAATTATTGCCGAAGATGTGGATGGTGAAGCCCTGGCAACCCTGGTAGTTAACAAACTTCGCGGATCCCTTAAAATCGCTGCTGTGAAAGCACCAGGATTTGGTGATCGCCGCAAGGCCATGCTGGAAGATATCGCCATTCTTACCGGTGGCACCCTCATCAGTGAAGAGCAGGGATTCAAGCTTGAAAACGCCGACCTCTCGCACATGGGTTCTGCCGAAAAAATTACCATCGACAAAGACAACACCACCATTGTAAGCGGAAAAGGCGACAAGGAAAACATCAAGGCCCGCGTTAAGCAGATCAAGGCCCAGATTGAGAACTCTACCAGCGACTATGACAAGGAAAAGCTCCAGGAGCGTCTTGCCAAGCTGGCCGGAGGTGTTGCCGTACTTTATGTTGGTGCAGCCAGCGAAGTGGAAATGAAAGAAAAGAAAGACCGCTTTGACGATGCCCTGCACGCAACCCGTGCCGCCGTTGAAGAAGGTATTGTGCCCGGAGGAGGTATTGCCTACATCCGCGCTTTGGCAGCCCTTGAAAACTTTAAAGGAGCCAATGCCGATGAAAATACCGGAGCGGCCATCGTACGCAGAGCCCTGGAAGAGCCCCTGCGCATGATTGTGGAAAACGCCGGTGTTGAAGGCTCTATCGTAGTACAAAAAGTAAAAGAAGGTAAAAAAGACTTTGGTTTCAATGCCCGCACCGAAAAGTATGAAAACCTTTACGAGTCGGGAGTTATTGACCCAACCAAAGTAACCCGTATTGCCCTTGAAAATGCCGCCTCTATTGCCGGTATGTTGCTGACCACCGAATGCGTATTGGCCGACATAAAGGAAGATACGCCTGACATGCCCCCAAGCCCGGGAATGGGTGGAATGGGCGGAATGGGTGGAATGATGTAAAATCATCCCCGATATAACAGCCGGCAAAAAA
>SLRE01000013.1 GCA_007131125.1 Bacteroidales bacterium
AGAGGCTTGGGCATCTGGGCAATAATATCCTCAAACTGTCCATCCGAAATGTATTTACCCAGATGATGCAAAACAGTCTTAACGATCTCTTCTGTTGGATCCTCCCAGTTAAACTGCCGCTCACCATATTGCGCCTGGTACTTTTTCACCTCATTGGTAAAGTCCTCAACGGACTTTAAGTCCAGAGGTTTTTCCTTGTAATTCCATCCATCAACATAAATCCCTTTGAGAAACATGGGCAACTGGGCAAGCAGGTTGAGAGATTCACTTATTGTAATCCTCTCCCGCAGTGTATGCATTACCGCCCTTAATATTATTCCCGTGCGCCCATCCTCTTCAGGATGGCCCAGGCCTTTGGCCAGCTTGTTTAAAAATTCATTTCCTTCCTGTGCGTACTTTTCAAAGTTTAAGGCCATAGTTAATTCCTCCTTTTTTCTGTTTTTAATTATTTAAAGGCAACAACCAAACCATAAGAGACAACAACTTTCAAGAAACCTGCCCCTGCCTTTATTTGTCAGGTTCAAACTTTAACCCTTGCCGAGAACCAATCCCAAGAGAAACCTCAAAGGGGTGTGAAAAAATTCAACAATGATAAAGCTGGTTTGATTACTTCAAAGTATTACCAAAAAAATGGTGAACCAATCAGGATTCACCATTGCATTTTTTACTCTTCTTCAAGTTTTATGGCTTCAACAGGGCATTCTTCTGCTGCCTCCTTTATTTTTTCCTCGTAAATATTCAGGTTAGCATCATTATTAACAACTGCTATATCATCCTCAAGGCTGAACACCTCCGGACAGAGCTCGACACACAACTCGCAAGCAGTGCAATCTTCGGTAACCCATACTTTTTTTATCGCCATAACGCAATTCTTTTAGGTTGATTATTTAATGCTCTGAAAGGTTTTTGTATAAAGAAAAATTCCTTTTCAGGAATAGAACAGGCAATTAATATACCACAGAAGAAAAGGTTTTCTTTTTTGTTAGCTTCCAGGTTCCCTTAAAAAGAAATAACACTCAAACTCTCCGATTTCAAGAGATGGATCAGCTATCATGGCATGGATTTGTTATTTATAAAGAAAAAAGAAGTCATGAACCTTTCAACGAAAAAAACAAATAATCCCTCTATAGTTAGTCTTACGGATTTTATCAATGAAAAATCACATTTGCTGCAAAAAGGATTAAACCCGCTTTTTGACCTGATCGGAGACGCAAGGATCGTCATGCTTGGAGAGGCTTCCCATGGCACCCATGAATATTATATATGGAGGGCATACATTACCAAGAAACTGATAAAAGAGAAGGGGTTTAACATCATTGGGGTAGAGGGCGACTGGCCCGATTGTTATCAGATAAACCGGTACATCCGGAATTACAAGGATGGTGGAATCAATGCCCAGCAAGTGTTGAAAAAGTTCCACAGATGGCCCACCTGGATGTGGGCAAACTGGGAGGTTGCGTCATTGATGGAGTGGTTAAAGGACTACAATCAAAACAATGATTTTATCCATCAGGCAGGCTTTTATGGCCTGGATGTTTATAGCTTGTGGGAGTCGCTTGAGGCAATCAGGGAATATTTAAAGGAAAACGATCCCGATGCGCTGAGGTCTGCCGAAGAAGCCCTGGCCTGTTTTGAGCCCTTCAACAGGGAAGCGACCCAATACGCCACCTCAACCCGGTTTAGTCCTGAAAGTTGCGAAAGGGAAGTGTTGGATTTACTGGAAAAGATCCGCAACAGGGTTCCCCTATACAACAATGATCATGAAGCACCCTTTAACGCCGAACAAAATGCCATTACGGCCGTAAATGCCGAAAGGTATTACCGTGCCATGGTAAAAGGAGGGCCCCAATCATGGAACATACGCGACGAGCACATGACTGCTACACTGGAAAGGCTGCTTGATTTTCATGGCCCGGACTCCAAAGCTGTGCTCTGGGAACACAATACCCACATTGGGGATGCGCGTGCCACCAATATGAAAGCAGGCGGGATGGTTAACGTGGGACAGCTGGTGCGTGAAAAATGGGGAACAGACCAAACCGTAGCCGTTGGTTTTGGTTCTTATGAAGGTAGTGTTATTGCCAGTGAGGCCTGGGATGCACCCATGGAAAAAATGGAGGTGCCGGAAGCCCGGAAAAACAGTTGGGAGTTCCTCCTCCATCAATCCGGTCCTATTGATAAGCTGATCATAACCCGCGACTTGTCGGATCATCCCCTGATGGCACATCAGGTGGATCACCGGGCCATTGGGGTCATTTACCATCCGGAAAGGGATCATTTCGGGAACTATGTACCAAGCCTGATTCCTGTAAGGTATGATGCTTTTATATACCTTGATAAAACGAAGGCTTTACATCCTATTAAAGTAGAAGAAGATCCCCGGCTTATCCCGGAAACCTATCCATGGGGAATTTAGACGATCACTTAATGGTTTTTGGGCAAAAAGTCCGGGGTTGTTTTTGGGCCAGCAAACTTGCAGCAAGAGAAACGGCATTGATATCGCGGTGATTTTCCCAGGTTTGTGCTTCCCGGTGCCGGGAAACCAGCCAGAAATTTTCCAGGTCTTCGGCCAGGCCGGAGAAATTTTCCAGTGGCCGGACATCCAGTTCGTTCAAATCCAGGACGGCTTTCATACCGGTAACCGTGCGCAATCCAAGGGAAAGGCCGCACTCGCGAAAGGGCAACCTGGTTTCGGCAGGATGCAAGGGTCCGGGAGAATTCCCAAGATAGGCCTGTAAGCCGGCCATGCAGTCGGCCAGCAATTTGCCGGGCCGAATGTTCTTCGGGAGCGTTTGCCCGTTCTGCGCCATCATTCCGGTTTTAACCGTGTTTAAGAGCAGCCCGCCAATGCCCAGGGCGTCCGTTGTAAACCAGGACATGTCCTTGCAGATTTTTTGTAAATCTTCCTCCAGTTCATCCAGGGAAATTTCTTTCTTTTTTGCAAACTCTTTAATGCTAAGGGTGCATATCAATCCTTCCAGGGGGTCATGCATTCCCATACTTTTCACCGAGGGTTCCGACAGGTCTGTTTTCATTTTCCAGAATAAGCGAACCGTCTCCCCTTCTTTATTTAGGAATTTTTCGGTAACCTTAATCAATTCCGCAGCCCAGAGGGCATATTTTTCTTCACCGGTTTCATGAAAGGCACTGAGGAGAGAGTTGAACCAGCGGGTCAGATAATGAAAGTACTGCCCATCGCATTCCATTTCCTTGTATGGGTTCAGATAGGTTCCTGCGGATTTCTCCGGCAATTTCTTACCTATTCTGAGCCCACCGGCTGTTGGGTGGTTTTCCCCTTCTTCTTCAGGAAGGCCGCTTATCCATCCGGTCCTTGAATCATCAGTCCGGTGCTTACCCAGTGTTTTGTGAACCGTATCGATCAAATGCAAACCCAGCTGCAGGTAATTTTCATTTTTTTGCGAACGGGCAAGGGCAAAACAGCATTTCACGGCAAATGCATCTGTCCAAAGGTATCTTCGCCCGGGGTCTCCCCCCTCTCCTGTAATCCCGGTACGATTTAAAAAATCATCAAGCAACTGCCTGGCAATTTGGTTATGATGCTTTGCTTTACTGCTCATGGGTTAGGGATTTGAATTTTTTTAGAACTACTTTTCCGATCAAAAGATTTCCTGTTTACAATGATCGATGGTCATAACAGATGGGAGGTTTTTCAACGAACGGGGATAAATCTCCACAGTAAAAAAGAGGTTTTATTTTTCCGTTTCACTGGTCATAGGAACAAACCTTACATGGATCAATTCGGTTTTTCCGAAATCATTTTCCCCGAATTTTTCCAGCAAAGTCAATTCTTGCATGGTGCTGCCAAGAGGTGCCAGAATTTTTCCTCCAGTTTTCAATTGTTTTTTTAAAACCTCAGGAACCTCCCGGGCAGCTGCTGTTAGCATTATTTTATCAAAGGGCCCTTTTTCGGGCCATCCTTTATAACCATTTGCATGCTTCACCGATACGTTATGCACCCCTGCCTTCAGGAGGTTTCTTCTTGCCTTTTCAGCAAGCCAATCAATGATCTCCACACTATAAACATGTGATACAAGCCGAGATAACACAGCGGCATTATAGCCGCAACCACTTCCCACTTCAAGGAGCTTATCAGCAGGTTTTAACTGCAGGGCCTGCGCCATAAAAGCCACAATGTATGGCTGACTGATGGTTTGCCCTCCCCCTATTGGCAGCGCACAATCGTCATAAGCCAAATGCTTTACATCATCAGGTACGAATAATTCACGATTGATGGAGTGCATGGCACGTAAAACCCGTCCATCGTAAATATCACGGCCTTTCAGGTGGTATTCGATCATTCTTTCTTTGGCATCCATAGCTTCAAAATGTTTTGCAGTGAAATGTTGGCAAAAACCATTCCCGCAGTCAAAAACAAATTGCATACCGGCTATTCATTATGGCAGAAAAGCCTACGGGACTTTTTTTACTGCATGGATTTATGGTATAACCTTTGACTCCCATAAGGGAAGGGAAATAAAAAAATTGTTGCACTTCAAAATCCAATTATTATGAATCCAACTTCAGAAGAAATTAAAAAACAGGAAATTGTTGACCAGCTTGCCTGGAATGACAGTGTAAATGCAAATGATGTAAATGTCACCGTAAAAGGAAACACGGCAATGCTTGAAGGCAGCGTGCCGACTTATGCCGCAAAAAGAGCTGCTGAGGAAGAGGCTTACCTGGTAGGCGGTATTACAAGAGTAGATAACATGCTTGAGGTTGTGTTCCCTCCGGAGCTTACCTTACCCACAGATGAGGAAATCAGAAGCAATGTGGAAGCAAGGTTACTATGGAACAATCAGATCAACGCAAGCAAAATTATTGTGGAAACCGACAAGGGAATGGTTACCCTTTCCGGAGAGGTTGAAAGCTATTGGGAAAAGATCCTGGCAGAGGATATCGCAAGTTCTACCAATGGAGCTGCAGGGGTCATAAACAAATTATTGGTAGTGCCCAGGAAATCGGCCCTGGATGAGCATATCGAAAACGACATCAAAAAGGCATTCCAACGCAGTGCACTGATTAATGAAAATGCCATAGAGGTCAGCGTAAAAGATGGGGTTGTTCATTTAACCGGGGAAGTTCCTTTTTTTGTTATGAAAAAGGAAGCACTGGATATTGCATTTTATACCTCTGGGGTTATAGACATCGTGGATAATATTACCATTGGTGTATAGCCTGCGTTCCTGCCAAAGCCTGCCGGGTTAACAACAAAAAAAAAAGAAGCTGCCTGTAAATTAAAGAGCAGCTTCTTTTTTTAATTAAATATCCTTATTCTTCATTACAATAAAACCAGTGGTTTTTCCTTCCGTTGATATCCATCCCGTAACTGTCGAGTATTTTATTCAAATGACTCACCGTTTGCATTTCATCAATTTCGTTTTTAATGGAATGAGCACCTTCAATAAGTTCTTTCAAGAGATTATACTGTTTTTCGAAAAGGCGCAGATTGAAATGATATAAATGGAACTTAATGGTCAATTCAAAGGCCTTTTGGTAATCACCTTCCTTGAAAAGATTACTTACGACTTCATAAAAAGCCTTGGCTTTGTTATCATTCCACATCCAGTCATCATCCACATGCTCAACCCTCAGTTCTTTAAACATATCCTGAAAAATCTGATACAGCCGGGAAGTAATCTGATTCAGGTTGTTTTCCAAAATAGGTAAATTAGCTTTAAAATGCGTTGAAAACTCCCTGGCATAGATTTTTTCCAGATTTTCCTGGATTTCATTTTTTTGTTCTGTTGTTAATTTGCCGGTCTGTTCCATATGCTGCTTTTTTAAAAAAGAATAAATAAATGTTTTGTTTGCATAAACCAGATTCGAAAATATTATATTAAAACGCAACAAATATTTTTTACCCCTGGATCGTATTTAAATAGA
>SLRE01000038.1 GCA_007131125.1 Bacteroidales bacterium
GATGATACCATCAAAGAAAAATGCCGGGTGGTTATGGTGTCTTCTTCTATCGACCCTGATGACTATCAAAAGGCTGCAGATAATCCATACGTTGTAAAGTTTATAAATAAACCCCTTACCAAAGATACTTTTGAGGAACTGAAAAAGCTGGAAATTGAAAATAATGCATAAAGGCTGGGAGTCCATATTATTGAATACCAATACGGTTGTTTTTCTCATTTCGGGAAAAGGGGTATTGCAATCCCTCAGTCCCAACGTTGAGAAAATAACCGGAGTTTCTCCTATGTCTTTTTGCGGAAAGCATATTTTCAGGTTTCTTGATGCCAGGGAAAGGGAAAAAATCAAACAGGAGCTTTTCGGTCTTCAGGCAGCTGCCCAGTCCATTGAGCTGGAAATGGAAATAAAGCTCCGGAACAAAAAATATTTAAAAGGATTGGTTAGTTTTTCCCGGGATGAGGAAGGATTTTTTTCAGGAACCATCACACCGTCAGGAGTGCAACAAGACCTTGAAACAGATCGTTTTCAGCAACAGGAGATCATTCGTTCAACGCTGGAATCCATTGACGACCTGGTATTTGTTACCGACCACAAAGGGGTTTTTACCGAATGCTATACAGGCAGTCATCCAAATGATGTATTCTTTTCTTCCGACCTTTTTGTTGGAAAGAACTTTGAGGAAGTAGGATTTCCTGCAGATGTATCCGAAAAGTTTTTCAAAGCCCTGAATAAAGCCAGGATTGAAAAGAAAACCCAGCAAATCGAATATTCCCTTGAGGTTTTCGGAAGTGAGTTCTTTTACCAGGCCAAACTTAGCCCCAGGTTTAGCAGCATGGGAGACTTTGAAGGTATCACCGCAGTTTGCCGCGACATCTCCTCCCTGAAAAAGTTTGAAAAGGAAATCCTCAGGTCACGGGACTTTTACCTTACCATTCTTCAGAAATTCCCAACCCTTATCTGGAGAGCCGGAAAAGATAAAAAGCTTGACTTCTTCAACGATACTTATCTTGATTTTACCGGACGCAGCCTGCAGGAAGAGCAAAACTTTGGGTGGCTTGAGCAGATTCATCCCGAAGACCAGGAATATAGCCTGAAAATTTATAAAGACGCCTTTGATAAAAAAGTGCCTTTCCGTATGGAATACCGGTTGCGCCACCGCAGCGGCAAATACCGGTGGGTATTGGATGTAGGCCGCCCCCTCTTTAATATGGAAAACCAGTTTGCAGGATATCTTGGCTCCTGCATGGATATCCATGAAGAAAAATCCACCCGCAAAATGCTTGTGGAAAGCGAAGAGCGCTACCGAAGCATGGTAGAATCGCATGCCGATTTGGTTTGCCGCTGGAAACCCGATGCCACGCTTACCTTTGTGAACAAACCTTTTGCCGAATTTTACGGAAAACGCCCTGAATCCCTGATAGGGGAAAAATGGCTGGAGTTCCTTTCTTCTACAAGGCAAAAAAGACGGCTGAGGGCATTAAAAAAATTACAAACCACTCCCAAAAAAGAGATCAGGGAATATTCAGCCATCAATAAAGACGGGAAAAAATGCTGGCACCATTGGGTAAACAGCCCTATTTTTGATGGGGACGGAAACCTGGTTGAATTCCAGTCGGTGGGAAGGGATATTACCAGCCGCAAGCTTCAGGAGGAAGAAAAGGAAGTATTGCTGCTGGCTTTGAACCGCAAAGTCAGGGAGTTGACTTTTTTCAACAATTTTTCTTCCCTTATTCAGGACCGCAAGCTTACCCTGACGGAAATGTTTGAATATGTGGTCAACACCCTGCCTGATGCCTTTCAGAATCCGGAAAAAACTTTTGTGAAGATCAGTATCGGTGAAATCAATATATGTTCCCCGGAATTTACCGAAACCCCCGACTGCATACATGAAAAAATTGACTCCATGCAGTTTGGCAGCGGAAAAATACAGGTGTGCTTCAGCCCTGAACAACATCAGGAAAAATACAGGAACAGTGAACCCTGGGATGAAAAAATTCTGCTGAGTATTGTCGCAGATCTTCTTAACACACACATTAAAAAAGCTGAAGCGGAAACCATGCTGGCCACCTCAGAGAAAAAATTCCGGGAGCTTTTCGAAAATATTACCGACATAGTTTTCCTCACCGATGCCAAGGGACGCTTTAAATCCATGAATCCCGCCGGAACCCTGAAACTGGGATACAGGCAGTGGGAAAAAGTTAGTCTGTACAATGTTGTTGCCCCATCCAGCCTGCCTGCTTTAAGGGAAGCCTTTACAAAAGCCGTAAGAAACAACCAGACCAGCTTTACAATAGAAACAGATCTGGTAACTGCAAAAGGGAATATCCTGAATTTTGAGGTAAATTGTATGATACGTTTTTCGGGTGGGGAAGCCTATGAAATTTTTGGAGTGGCCAGGGATGTAACTGAGTCAAAGCAATTGTCCAAAAGGCTCATGAAAGCCATTGTGGAAACCGAGGAAAAAGAAAGAAGGCGTTTTGCCGAAGAACTTCACGATGGACTAGGTCCGTTACTTTCCGGCATACGCCTTTACCTCCAAAAAGCCGATGTGGCATGGGACCTTCCTGAAAAGGAAAAAAGAGTACTGAAATATTGCAATGAACTGGCCAATGATGCCATCAGCCAAACCCGGACAATTGCCAACAACCTGATGCCAAATGTCCTTGCAGATTTTGGACTGGTCAGGGCACTGAAAAGCTTTATTTCAAAAATCAATGAACTGGGCAAAATCCAGATCAAATTAGCCACCAATGAAGAAAATATTGACCTGCAACCGGTGGAATACACCATCATTTACAGGGTCATCACAGAACTGATCAACAATTCACTGAAACATTCATCAGGGAAAAATGTATCCATTGATTTGCATTGGGTAAACAACATTTTAAAGATCAAATACCATGATGATGGAAAGGGTTTTGACCCGGATGCCCTGATAAAACATCCCGGGAACAAGGGAATGGGACTGAAAAATATTATCAACCGTATAAAATCCATCAACGGATCCCTGGAATTCAATAAAGGAAATACATCCGGTTTTTCTGCAAAAATACTCATTACCGCAGGGCAGGAGGTTTTGGCAGAACAAGCCTTAAAATAATTAATCATGAAAAACAGCAAACATCGCATTATGATTGTTGACGACCATTACATTTTTCGCAATGGTTTGATAGATCTTCTTGAAGAAATTGAAGGAGTTGAATTTGTTGGAGAGGCTTCCAACGGGAAAGAATTCCTTGAAAAGGTCGGTGATATCAAACCCGACATTGTTTTTATGGATATTAAAATGCCGGAAATGAACGGTATTGAGGCTACTCAGAAAGCCATGGAGGTAATGCCCGGCCTTAAGGTGGTGGCCCTGAGCATGTTCGGGGAAAGCGATTACCTGGATGAAATGCTTCATTCGGGAGCTGTTGGCTACATGCTCAAAAACATTGAAAAAGATGACCTGGAAAAAGCCATCAAAAACATAGCTGACGGAAAAGGCTACTTCAGTGATGAAATGCTTATCCTGGTTACCAGAAAAGTCTTTGGCCGAAAAGAAGAAGAGCAAATAAAAACCACAATCGAAAGCTTTACCAGGCGTGAACTGGAAATTATGGACCTGGTTTGCAAGGGATACTCCAACAACGAAATCGCCGAGCAGCTGAGCATCAGCCCAAGAACCGTTGGAGGGCACCGCAACAACATGCTTTCAAAAACCGGAATGAAAAATACAGCCGCATTGGTGAGTTTCGTGATTAAACACAAGCTGGTAGAGCAATAAAACGGTCATCGAAAAAAATATACCTCTGCAACCCCCGGGCTTACGGGGGTTATTTTATATGGAGGTGTCCCGGTTATTTAACCCGGTTTTTCCTTGTTATTTTATATGGCCCTTTTTGGTGGATTCCGCTAAAGAATTTTCATTGCTGCCCAGTATCTTTACCATTCAATATGGGGTTAAATAAAACCAGGGTAGAATGCAATTCAGGGAAAAATACTATATGATGGTGAAGCCCGGTGGGGCAGAGGGATTCCAGGTAAAACTGGTTTCCTTGTCAGGAGGGCAACCACAAGTGCTGCTGGAAGGTACAACCAGGATCATCCCTGAAATAAAAAACCTGATTTTACAATATAAAAACGGACTGCAGGAGTTTCTTTAAAAGTCAAAAAAAAACCGCCCTGAAGGCGGTATGTGGTTTTAAAAAAAGAAAGCAGCCGCAGAATAACCCGAACTTACTCTGATACCTCCCCTTTCAGATTAGAAAAAGTCCCGGCTCTTTGTAATTCAAAAGTTGTCCGACAAGTTGAATGTTAAGAACCCCCGGGTCATTTTCCAACAAACCATCATTGTACTGAAGACTCTGCGCAAAGCGCAGTTTGCTAGCAGAAATGAGTGGTTTTCATCAGGCTTTCCTTGGCTGCTTTTTATCTTAAATTCAGTATATAAAGACCTTTCTTCAAATGTACAACAAAAAGTTGGCTGCGACAATAAGTTTATTTACATATTTTTTTATACGGGTAATCCACAGTTAAGGTTACCTGAAATTAAGCTGGTTTTAAAAAAGACTTTTCCCAATTAAACAAAAAAAATTTATAACGAATTGATTTGAAACCAATTAATAAACTACAACATTGCTAAAAAATTTCTGTATAAATAAGTTGCCCGTTTATCTTAAATTTTATTTCGGGGGTATTAAATCGTTAAAAACTGCAGCACCTCCGTCAATTTTTATTATGGACCCTGTTATCCATTCTGCCTGGTCAGACAAAAGGAAAACAGCAAGGCTGGCAATGTCTTCCGGCTCGCCTATGCGGCCTATCGGGTAACGGGGGATAGCATTTTCGAGGAGGTTGGAATAAGCCTCTTTATCTTCTACGATCTGGTTATCCAGATGAATATTGGTTTTGACAAGTCCGGGGTTGATGGAGTTCACCCTGATTTTATAGGGTCCAAGGTCTCCTGCAAGAAACTCAGTAAGCATATCCAGGCCTGCTTTGGAAACCGAATAAGCCACACTGCTGCCCGGCCGCACCGAAGCAATGGAAGAAACATTAACCACAGAGGCACCTTTGGCTTTTTTTAGCAAAGGAAGCAAGGTCTGTGTAAGCAGGTAAGGACCGTTGAGGTTTATGTCGAGGTTGAATTTCCATTGCTCGTAGGTTACCATTTCCATGCCTCCTTTGGTCAAAACCCCTGCATTGTTAACAAGGCCATGCAGCTTTCCGAAACGGCTCTCAATCTGCTCCTTTATTTTTTTGCAATCATCGGGTTTGGAAACATCTCCTTTTAAAAATAAAACTTTCCCTTTCAGGGAAGGGTTTTGATCCAGGGCCCTTTGTATTTTTTTTTGGCTTCTGCTGGTAGAAATCACAACATTATCTGGCTCACGGCTTAATTTTTCTGCAATGGCAAGTCCTAATCCCGAACTGCCTCCGGTAATGAGAAATATTTTTTGTTCCATAAAAAATCAATTAATAGCTTCCTATATTTATTATCACTTTTCCAAACTGGTTTTGCTCATCCAGGTGTTTAAAGGCCTCTTCGGCGCTGTCCAGGGTAAAATGCTTGTCGATAACCGACCTGAGGTCCAGGTCGTGGACAAACTCCATCATGCTTTCAAAGTCGGCGGGTGAACCCATGGTTGTGCCAAGAATACTAGCCTGCTTCCAGAAAATCCTGGCAGGGACTATTTCAGGGATCTTTCCTGCGGTGCCTCCAAAGTTAACAATTCTTCCTCCGGTTCTCAAAAGCTCCAGCAAAACCGGAAACTGACTGCCAC
>SLRE01000066.1 GCA_007131125.1 Bacteroidales bacterium
ATGAAGTTCAATGCATACCTTATCGACAGCCAGAAAAGCTTTTACCGGTTTTTTACCTACGGCCTGCTGCACGTGGATTATATGCACCTGCTGGTGAATATGTTTGTGTTGTTTTCTTTTGGCCGGATGGTAGAGCAAATCTTTGAAATGCATTTCGGGCAGAGCGGGTTGTTGTTTTTTGTTTTGCTTTATGTTGGCGGCCTTGTTGGCAGCGTTATTCCCTCTTATTTCAAAAACCGCAGAAATTATTATTACAATTCGGTTGGGGCCAGCGGAGCGGTTTCCACAGTTTTGTTTGCCAGCATTATCGTTTATCCCCAGGGGTCTGTGATGTTTATATTTTTTCCGGTACCCATACCTGCATTTATTTTTGGAATCCTTTACCTTGTTTACTCTGCCTACATGAGCAAAAGAGGAACCGACAACATCGGACACGATGTTCATTTCTGGGGTGCCATTTTCGGGGTATTGTTTACCATTGTGCTGGAACCTGCATTTCTGACCAACTTTTTGAATCATATTTTCTGACTAGTTTTTTATGTCTGTATTTATCTCATACAATGGAGAATTTGTCAAACGGAATGAATTTTATATCCCTCTTGACAACAGGGTTTTCAGATATGGCGACGGAGTTTTCGAAACCATAAGGATTGAAAACGGTAAGGTGCTGTGGGCAGAAAAACATTATGAAAGATTAAAAAAAAGTGCCGGGGTTTTGAAAATGAATTTTCCCGGAAGTTTTTCCCTCAAGAGATTCCTGTCGGATATTCATGAAGTTTACCGGAAAAACCACCCCGGAGGTGAACCTGCCCGTGCAAGACTTGCAATGTTTCGCAGGGAAGGCGGTTATTATACCCCCGAAACCAATGATGTCTCCTTTTTTATTGAAACCGTTCCCCTGAAAAGTTCCGGTTTTTCTCTCAATAAAAAGGGCTTGCTGGTGGATATTTATCCCGATACCAAAAAACCGCTTAACCGGCTCTCTCCGCTGAAATCCTCCAACAGTCTGTTGTTTGTAATGGCCGGAATTTACTGCAGGGAAAACGACCTGGATGATTGCCTGATAATGAATGAAAATGGAAATATTGCAGAAGCATCCAGTTCGAATATTTTCCTGGTCAAAGGCAGGGAATTACAGACTCCGTCCCTTGACCAGGGCTGTGTGGAAGGTGTTATGCGGTCGGTTGTTTTGGATATCGCCAGCCGGGAAGGCATCCCATTGGCGGAGAAGCGCATTGGTGTTGCGGATTTGCTGCAAGCCGATGAACTTTTTCTTTCCAATTCCATACAGGGCATAAACTGGGTTCTGGGTTTCCGCCAAAAACGCTATTACCATAAAACCGCCCAGTGGCTTACCGATAAATTGAATCAGTATGCCGAAGTGTAATTCCGGCAAAACCCTTCATCAAAACAGTTATTAACAAGTGATGTTAAAAACTTTGGATTCCGGGCGGTCAATAAATTTCACATTTGAATAATTTTGCAGGCATAGCAATGAATTGAGAAAACAGAGCAACCTATAATGAAAAATACTGCTTTAATCTTTGTCGTTTTTTTGAGTTTTGTTTTTCAAGGGTCTTATGCACAAACCAGCATGGAAGACATTGAAAAAGCCAACCGTATTTTTGCCGATGGGGTAAAAATGGGAGTGAACCGTGATTTTGAAGAAGCCCTTTTGCTTTTTAATGAAGCCATTGAAATATACCCGCTTTATGCGGAGGCATTTTTGTACCGCGGGCTGGCCAAAACAGAACTTAAAAAATACGATGAAGCCATAAAGGACTTTAATATTTCGATTGAAATTGACCCGGGATACTCCGACCAGGCTTATTATTTCCGGGGCCTTGCCAGGTATCTCAAAGGAGATTATGAAGGAGCCATCAGCGACCTGAGCCTTGCCATCAGGCTGGAGCCGGATTATGCTTCCTTCTTTCAAAGGGGAAGATGCAATTTCGAACTTGGGGAGTTCCAGGTTGCCCTGAAAGACTTTGAAATTGCTCTGCGCCTGGAGCCTGAATTTAAGCAGGGAATCCTTTACCGGGGCAAAGCACTGGTAGAAACCCGCCTTTATGAGGAAGGACTCAAAGACCTGAAAAAAGCCGCCGATTTCTTCCCGGATGAAGCCCGGGTGTATTATTATAAAGCCCTGGCTTACCGGCAAACCGGCAATAAATCAGCTTCCAGGAGAAATCTTCGCAAAGCTTCTGCAATAAACCCTGCTTTGGCAGACGCCTTTGCCATGCATCATGAAAATCATCAAAAAGACCCTCAAAGCATCCAGGCAGGGTCAACTACAAGGGAAACCCCTGTTTATCGTGAGTCACTTACTGAAACGGAAACCTCTACCCTGTCAGATGCATTTAGCAGGAAAGACAGGGAAGAAACGGATGAAAGTCCGCCACAGGCTGATAAGGAGTCTCTCAGTATTGCTTCCGGCGATTTACAAAACCTCGCTTCCGGTTTTTACACTGAGGAGTTTCAACCAGTTAGCCCAAAAGGATTTGGGGTACAGCTGGCTTCATATCATAACACCGATAATTTATCCAGGCTTGCCACGGCCTACGAGGAAGAATATGGACATCCTGTTTTTATTAATGTTTCCAAAGTAAATGGTCGCAGGCTTTATAAGCTGATTATCGGCTCTTTTCCCCATCGCGAAGGGGCCGAAAACCTCAGGGATGAGATGCGCAATAAGGGATTTGCAGACAGTTTCCTGGTTATTTTTGAAAGGATGAATTGACGGCTTGTTTTTTCAAGGCTTACATGAAAAACACCAGGCTAAGCGCCATTACAGCCATCCCTCCCATCAATCCGTAAAGTGACAGATGTGGCTCGCCATATTCCCTGGCCGCAGGAAGTAGGTTGTCGATGGAGATAAATACCATAATGCCCGCCACTGAAGCGAATAAAAACCCAAATACCACGTCGGACATAAAAGGCAGGAGAATAAGAAAACCTACCACTGCTCCTACGGGTTCAGCCAAACCGGATAGGAAAGAATACTTAAAAGCCTTTTTCCTGCTGCCAGTGGCGTGATAAATGGGCACGGAAATGGCAATACCTTCCGGTATATTATGAATGGCAATGGCAATGGCAATGGGCAAACCAAGCTTGATATCCTGAAGTGCAGCCAAAAAGGTGGCCAATCCTTCCGGGAAATTATGTATGGCAATGGCAAAGGCTGACATCAGGCCCATGCGGTAAAGCCTGCTGCGTTTAATTTCTTCATCGGTAAGTTTGAGCTGTTCCACCTTTTTCAGTTCGTGGGGGTTTTCAAAAGCCGGCACCAGCTTATCGATTACCGCAATAAGAATCATCCCGGAAAAAAAGGCCACCACGGTAACCAGATACCCGGGGCGTTGCCCCATATCTGCAGCAAGTATTTCCTGTGCCTTAAAAAAAATCTCCACAAAGGAAATATAAATCATCACCCCGGCAGAAAACCCGAGAGAAACAGAAAGGAATTTGGTATTGGTTCTTTTGGCAAAAAAAGCAATGGCGCTGCCAATTCCGGTTGCCAGGCCGGCAAGTAGGGTCAGGGTAAAGGCGATTAACAAATTTTGCGGGTCTGCTAAAATTTCATTTATACTATCCAATTGGAATATTTTTTTTGGTTGATGAAAGTTTAAAACTCTTCTGGCAAATGCCTTCGATGGCCTCTATCACGGAGTCCCGGTCTGTTTTGCAAAGATTGTGGAGCTGGTCAAGGGTTCCCTGTTGAATAAACTCATCGGGGATGCCCAGCCTTTTAACCGTGGCATTGTATTCGTTATCGGCCATAAATTCCAGGATGGCACTTCCCATGCCCCCTGCCAGGGCATTGTCTTCCAGGGTGATGATTTTCGAATACCGGGTAAAAATATGATGAAGCATTTTTTCATCCAGGGGTTTTACAAAACGCAGGTCAAAATGTGCAATGCTGTATCCTTTGGTTTTTTCTAAGGTTTTGCAGGCTTCAAGGGCGGTATTTCCGATATGCCCGATGGATATGATGGCGGCATCTGTACCATCTTTAATCTTTCTACCTTTTCCTATTTCCATTTCCCTGAATGGGGTCTTCCAGTTTTTCATAACCCCATGGCCGCGGGGATACCTGATAACAAAGGGACCTGCTTTTTGCTGTGAAGCGGTAAACATCATGTTCCGCATTTCTTCCTCATTCATTGGAGCGGCCAGGGTAATACCGGGGATGCACCTCAGAAAAGAAAGGTCGAAACTTCCATGATGGGTGGCTCCGTCCTCTCCTACCAGCCCTGCCCGGTCGAGGCACAACACCATGGGCAGGTTTTGAAGTGCCACATCGTGCAAAATTTGGTCAAAAGCCCTTTGGGCGAAAGAGGAATAAATATTGCAAAACGGGATAAACCCCTGTGCAGCCAGCCCGGCAGAGAAGGTTACGGCGTGTTGTTCGGCTATTCCCACATCAAAAGCCCTTTCCGGAATCTGTGCCATCATAATGTTTAGAGAACAACCTGTGGGCATGGCAGGTGTGATGCCAACAATGCGGGGATTTTTCCTGGCCAGCTCAAGCAGTGTTTTACCAAAAACAACCTGGTATTTCGGGGGCTGGTCCTTTTCGCAGGGACCAACTTTTATTTCCCCGGTTTTTTTGTTGAAATACCCGGGTGCATGATACCTGGTCTGATATTTTTCTGCGAATGAAAAGCCTTTTCCCTTCACGGTAATAACATGAAGGAGCTTCGGGCCTTTGATATCTTTCAGGTCGGTGAGGATGCGGGTTAAATAATGCACATCGTGCCCGTCAACGGGGCCGAAATACCTGAAATTGAGCGATTCAAACAGGTTGCTTTGCTTCAGCAAAGTGGTTTTGATGGCATTGTCCAGTTTTTGTATGATGGCCCTTGTATCGGGTCCGATTTTGCTCAGGGAGCCAAGGATGTTCCATATTTCATCCTTGATGCGGTTATAGGTTTTTGATGTGGTAATATCGGTAAGGTATTCCTTGAGCGCGCCTACATTCTGGTCGATGGCAATGCCGTTGTCGTTAAGGATTACCAGTATGTTGGAGTTTGCCACACCGGCATGGTTCAGGGCCTCGAAAGCAATTCCGGCGGTCATGCTCCCGTCGCCAATAACAGCAATATGCTGGCGGTCGCTTTCCTTTTTCAGGCCGGAAGCAACAGCCATTCCCAGTGCAGCAGAAATGCTGGTTGATGAGTGGCCGGTTCCAAAAGCATCATAAGCACTTTCACTCATTTTAGGGAAGCCGCTGATTCCCTTATAGCAACGGTTGGTATGAAACTTCTCTCTCCGGCCGGTGAGGATTTTATGGGCATAGGCCTGATGGCCCACATCCCATATGAGTTTATCGTAAGGAGTGTTAAATACTTTATGGATGGCTACAGTAAGTTCAACAACACCCAGGCTTGCACCAAAATGGCCGGGATTGAGACTGACAGAGTCAATAATAAACTGCCGCAACTCCTCGCATAGGGTTACCAACTCTTCCGGACCAAGTTTTTTAAGGTCGTCCGGCGAATTGATTCCTGCTAGCAACTCCCCTGCTTTTAAAGCCATTTTTTTATGCAGATAAACTAAGAAGATAAATTACAAAAATATAAAAATAAAAACTCAGGAAAAAAATACCGGACCGGGTTGATGGGTTAACTTCCCTGAAAAAAAATTCTGATAAAAAGAAAAAAAGGAAAAATGAGGATTAATCCACTTTGGAAAATTCTTTGGGTTTACTCAGAAAC
>SLRE01000004.1 GCA_007131125.1 Bacteroidales bacterium
CATTGGTTTGCTTTTTTTATGGTTTGACATTGGTTTCTGCATAATTTATCTTACAGCCGGGAAAGTGCTGATTTCCTAAAAAAAATTAACCTTTTTTTGAATTTATTAAAAAATAAATTAAATTTGTCGGTACTAATGTTGTAAACCTTTACCTGCAAACCAAATTACTCACCAAAAAAAAAAGAGGACTGATATAGAATAAACTCTTACGCTTGTTAAATCACATATGGAGGCCATTACTATGAATGACCGTGTAACCAGCGATCAAGAGTTAATTCGTCAGTTCATTGCAGGCGATCACAACTCCCTGGAAATTTTAGTTAAGCGTCACGAAAGAAAAGTGTTTTCTTATATATTGCTTATCGTAAAAGATAAGCACCTTGCTGAAGATATTTTCCAGGACACCTTTATTAAGGTAATTAACACCTTACGTGCAGGATCTTACAACGAAGAAGGCAAATTTCTGCCATGGGTCATGCGCATTGCCCATAACCTGGTAATTGATTATTTCAGGAAATCCAAGCGTATGCCCGTTGTGGACAACAACCCTGAGTACGACCTTTTTGAAACCCTTAAGGTATTTGACGAAACCATTGAGGACAAACTGGTCATTGCCCAAATCCACAAAGATGTAAGAAAACTGATCGAATACCTTCCCGAAGAGCAAAAGCAGGTGCTTATCATGCGACACTACCAGGACCTCAGTTTTAAGGAAATTGCCTTCAAAACTGATGTGAGTATCAACACTGCACTTGGCAGGATGCGGTATGCCCTTATTAACCTCAGGAAAATGATTCAGGAAAAAGAGATCATCCTTACACGGTAAAATTTATTTATACACCTTCCCTTAAATCCGGAACTGTTTCCGGATTTTTTTTATCCTTTTATTTAGCCTGCTGATTATATAGCCTGCTGAAATAGGTATTTTCCATTAACTTTGTACCTTCAATTTTTCAGGTGTTTTGCCCGTTTTATCCCTTTTATGGTGATTAAAGAAAATTTCTCGTTAAAGCCGTTTCATACCTTTGCCACTCCTGCCTTTGCAAGATACTTTGCGGAGGTGCAATCTCTTGATAAACTGCGGGAGTTACTGTCGGACCCCCTGCTTAAAAAACACAATCACCTGCTGCTTGGAGCCGGAAGCAATGTGTTGTTTAAAAATGATTTTCCCGGTGTTGTAATTAAGTTGTCCATTATGGGAAGGGAAGTCCTGAAAAGTGGTTCAGGGATTATCCGTCTTAGAGTCAATGCAGGAGAAGACTGGGACCAGCTTGTAGCTTATTGTGTGGAAAACAACTGGGGGGGCATGGAAAACCTTTCCCTTATTCCCGGCAATGTAGGAACCAGCCCCATGCAAAACATCGGGGCTTATGGGGTGGAGCTGAAGGATTTTTTTGATGAGCTGGAAGCCCTTGAATTAAGCACCGGAAAGATCAGAACCTTCAATAAAAAGGAATGCAGGTTTGGCTACCGCGATAGTTTCTTTAAGAAGGAGGGAAAAGGAAAATACATTATTTTGTCGGTAACTTTTAATCTTACCGAAAACCATCACCGGATAAATACCAGTTACGGAGCTTTGGAAGCAGAGTTGAAGTCCATGGGGGTAACCAACCCTGAAATTGGCCATATCCGCAAGGCGGTTTGCAATATTCGCCGCAGCAAACTTCCCGACCCGGCCTTGCTTGGCAATGCAGGGAGTTTTTTCAAAAACCCTGTGGTTACCGAAAAAAAATTCCGGGAGTTAAAAGGCAGTTTTCCTGGAATGGTTGCTTACCCCGATACCAAAGGCATGAAGCTGGCAGCGGGATGGCTCATTGAAAACACAGGATGGAAGGGCTACCGGAAAGGAGATGCGGGAGTTCATCAAAAACAGGCTTTGGTGCTTGTAAATCACGGCAATGCCAATGGTAAAGAAATAACCCGCCTGGCAGAAAAAATAAAAAAATCGGTACAGGAAAAATTTGGGGTAGAGTTGGAAACTGAAGTCAACATTGTATAAACGCAATTAGGCTTTTAAAATATCCAGCAGGTATTATTAAGTCAGAAAGAATAAAAATTAGTACATTTCCGGGAAATTTAATAAAGGATCATGTCGAACAAGGTTACCATATTTAATAAAATTGAAACTTACGGGATTATTATCGTTTTTATTTTGATGGCCCTGAGGGGAATATTCGGTCCCGGGCTCAACAGTCTGATGCTTTATTTCACCACATTGCTGGCGATCTTTTATCTCTGGCTGGGCTTTTTTATTTTTACCCGCACCATGCCTTTAGATTTGCTGGATCCCCGCCGGCGGGCGCAGTTCAATCCTTTCATCATCTCGTCAAGTATTGTTATGGGGGTGGTTTATTCCTATACCTTCATTGCCATTTTGTTCGGGTTTTTGTTTTATTCCGGCATGATGTTTATGCTGGGTTCATCTTTTATCCTCGTATTGGTTACCACCGCTCTGCTTTATTTTTACGATAAACAAAAACCCGTTCCCTCATGGTATATGAGGCAACTTTATAAACGTTCAATATTGTTTGGTGCAATAAGTTTTATTTTATGGGTAACCCCTGTGGATACGCGCCTTGAGATACTGTTTCGCGACCATCCCGAATTTATTGAAGCTTACCAGCATTACCGTGAAAACCCTGAGGATGAAAGGGCCATTGAGCGCCTCAGGGAAGAAAGAAGCCGTTTCCGGTAAAAAAACCTCCCCGGAAAAACCGGAGAGGCGAACAATTAATTAAAACCGGTCCGTTTTATTTCAAATCCATTGATTGGATGATGGCATCAATTTTCTTTTCCAGATTTTCCTGTTCTTTTTCAAAATCTTCTGCTTTATCCAAAGCAGCTTCCGCTCCAAAATAAAACTTAATCTTGGGTTCGGTTCCTGAAGGGCGCATGGTGATCTTGCTGCCGTCTTCCAGAATAAATTGCAGCACATTGGCTGAAGGCAAATCAATGGGGTAATGTTTGTTAACATAAAACATCTCTTTTGCAACCCCGGCCTTATAATCCTTGATGGTAGCAACCCGCTGCCCGTTTATTTCTTTTGGGGGGTCATTGCGGAATTTTTCCATCAACTCCCTGATTTCTTCCATTCCTTCTTTGCCTTTTTTGGTCAGTGAAAGCAGTTTCTCGAAATGGATTCCGTAGCTTACATAAATATCAATGAGCAATTCATAAAGCGACTTCCCGTTTTCCCTGGCCCAGGCAGCTGCTTCGGCAATCATGCAGCAGGATACGATGGCATCTTTATCGCGGACATAATCCCCTACCAGGTAACCATAACTTTCCTCACCTCCACCAATGAAGGTTTTTTTACCTTCGAGCAGGCGGATCTTCTCGGCAATAAATTTAAAACCGGTCAGCACATCGTAACAATCCACATTATAGGAAATGGCCATTTTTTTCAGCAGCTCGGTCGTAACAATGGTTTTCACTATATATTCCTTGCCGGTGAGTTTTCCATTCTCTTTCCATTTTTCCAGCAGGTAATAGATCAGAAGGGTGGCAGTTTGATTGCCGTTGAGCAGAACATACTCCCCGCTTCTATCCTTTACAGCCACACCAACCCTGTCGGCGTCCGGATCGGTAGCCATCACCAGTTCGGCATCCACTTTCCGGGCTTTTTCCAACGCCATTTTAAGGGCAGCGGGCTCTTCGGGATTGGGGGATACCACGGTAGGAAAGTCCCCGCTTACAATATCCTGTTCAGGTACATTAATAACCTTGTTGAATCCATAGGCTTTTAAAGCCATAGGGGCTAATTTTACAGCTGTTCCGTGTATGGGAGTAAACACGATCTTCAGGTCCTGGTGCTTCTGGTTCAGTTCCGGCGACAGGGAAACACCTTTGAGGGCTTCAATATAGGCCTCATCCATTTCAGCTCCCAGGGTTTCAATGTTCTTTTCTTCGCCCGAAAACCTTACCTGGCTGATATCCTTGATTTTCTGAACCTCCTGGATCACGTTTTTGTCGTGAGGTGCAATAAGCTGTCCTCCGTCTTCCCAATAGACTTTATAACCATTGTACTCTTTGGGGTTGTGAGAAGCCGTGATCATCACTCCGCCCTGGCAGTCCAGATGGCGAATAGCAAAGGAAAGCTGGGGTGTTGGTCGCAAAGCATCAAACAAAAACACCTTAAAACCATTGGCGGAAAAAATCTTTGCAGTTATTTCCGTGAAAAAAGTGCTGTTATTTCTGCAGTCATGGGCAATGGCCACACGAATCTGATCCTTTCCGGGAAAAGATTGTTTCAGGTAGTTGGCCAGGCCCTGGGTGGCCATACCAACAGTATACTTGTTCATGCGGTTGGTTCCTACACCCATTATTCCCCGCAAACCTCCGGTTCCAAATTCCAGGTCCTGGTAAAAGGCTTCGGTCAGCTCTTTGGGATCATTTTCCATCAGGGTTTTTACCTGATTTTTGGTTTCATCATCAAAACCGCCTTCCATCCATTGGCGGGCCTTTTTCATTACTGCTTCATCCACTGGGTTCATATTTTCTTGGGTTTGGTTTTTGGGTTTTGGCTTTGTATCCCAAAGTTAACAGGTTTTTTAGAAAAAGTACAGGAAAGTTGCCGGTGGTGGGAAATAAAAAAACACTCAAATCATTAAGGGGGGCACAAAAAAAGAGCCGCTGAAATTCAACGGCTCTATTATGATGGATGGTGCCCGGAGCAGGACTCGAACCTGCACGATGTTACCACCACTAGTCCCTGAAACTAGCGCGTCTACCAATTTCGCCATCCGGGCAATAAAAAAAGATCGATATTTTACCAATTGGTGCCCAGGACAAGACTCGAACTTGCACGGCCTTGCGGCCACTACCCCCTCAAAGTAGCGTGTCTACCAATTTCACCACCTGGGCAAAAGGTTGTGCAAAACTACAAAAAATCTTTTTTAATTTTACAAAAAATTAATCATTGCCTTATAAATAAAGGGATTTCTGAAAATTTACATTCCCTGAAAAAAAACAATGCATGGAACCCAATCAAAGTGAGGACGTTTTAACATCCCGGCAGGTACTTGAAATGATCACCGTTGCCAATGAATATTGTTTGTTTTTTGAAGATGCCGAAAAATATTCCAAAGAGGATATCTTTTCTTACTTCCAGAAAATGGCTCCCCTGCTTTATTTAAAAGGAGCGGTATTGCCTTCAGGCATTGAGCCCGACCCGGAATTTTTCGAAAGGTTTGTTACAGAAGAGCAGTGGGAGGATATTTTTAAAACCCTGAGGGAGAAATTCGGAGAAGACGATGTTTATTATGTGCACGACCACAATTACGATACGGAGGAAGTAAGCCTTTCGGACAACATGGCAGACATATACCAGGACATGAAGGACTTCGTCATGCTGTACCAGAAGGCCCCCTTACAAAGCAAGGCCTGTGCCGTGGCCGAGCTGCAAAAGCTTTTTGAAAACCACTGGGGAGTCAGGGCGGTGCAGGCTTTGGAGCATATTCACGGAAAAATATACAAGGACAGCATTGACCCGGGGTTTTTCTCAGATGAAGACCTCTCCGGCTTTTGAATGCCTGTTAAGCTTTGCCCTTTACCGGAATGCTAAAGAGCCACCAGTAACTGGCTGACAATGATGATAAACACCAAAGACAAAGGGTACACTGCGGCATAGGCTTCCTGGGGGGCATTGGTGCGGGTAAGGGGTTCCACGGCACTCAGGGCAGGTGTACTGGTCATACTGCCGGTAATGGC
>SLRE01000322.1 GCA_007131125.1 Bacteroidales bacterium
AAGCTGCAAAAGAAAATTGCCAAAAACCAGTTCAACTTCAACGACTTCCTTTCCCAGATGCAGCAAATCAAAAAGATGGGGAATGTAAAAGACCTCATGGGTATGATCCCCGGTATGGGTAAAGCCATGAAGGATATTGACATGGAAGACGATGCCTTTAAGGGCATCGAAGCCATTATTTACTCCATGACGGATGAAGAAAGAGAAAATCCGAACATCATCAACGGCAGCCGCAGGAAAAGAATTGCAGAAGGCAGCGGATCATCCATACAGGAGGTAAACCGCCTGATTAAGCAATTTGAAGATACCCGCAAAATGATGCGCATGATGTCGGGAGGAAAAGGCGGGGCAAAAATGGTCAACATGATGCGCAATATGCCCGGAATGAGAAAATAACCCGATGCACTGAACAAGCCTTCATTGCTCCCGTTAGCCTTTTGGTTTTTTAAATTGCAGATATTTAACAGCTGATAGAAATGGAACTTATTGACGGAAAAAAGGTTGCTGCTACCATAAAGCAGGAAATTGCAAATGAAGTAAAAAGGATGCTTGATCAGGGGCAAAAAGCGCCCCACCTTGCCGCTATCCTGGTGGGAGAGGATCCTGCCAGCCAAACTTACGTAAACAGTAAGGCGAAAGCCTGCAAGGAGGTTGGGTTTATGTCGTCAACCTACAACTTTCCTATAGATGTAAGCGAAGAAGAGTTGCTGAAAACCGTTGAGTTTATCAACAACGACGATGACATCGACGGTTTGATCGTGCAGCTTCCCCTTCCCGAACATATCGACAACCAGAAAATCATCCAACACATACGGCCTGAAAAGGATGTGGACGGTTTTCACCCGGTAAATGTAGGACGCATGACCATTGGCCTTCCTTCCTATGTTTCCGCCACTCCATACGGGATTTTGGAATTGATCATGCGCAGCCGTATCGAAACCAAAGGTAAAAACTGTGTTATTCTTGGACGGAGCAACATTGTTGGAAAGCCCATGAGCATTCTGATGGCACGCAACGAAGAGCCCGGAAACTCCACCGTTACGGTTTGCCACAGCAAAACCCAAAACCTTAAAGAGATCACCTCCAAAGCCGACATTTTAATTGTAGCCATGGGCAAACCCGAATTTGTTACTGCTGATATGGTGAAAGAAAATGCGGTGGTAATTGACGTGGGGATCCACCGGGTAAAGTCCGATAAAACGAAATCAGGTTTTCGCCTGATCGGTGATGTGAAATTTGATGAGGTTTCAAAAAAGGTTTCGCACATCACCCCTGTTCCCGGAGGTGTCGGTCCCATGACCATTGTTTCTTTGCTGATGAATACCCTGAAAGCTTCCAAAAAAGAAATTTACGGATAATTGAGCCATTGCCGACCAACCAACCTTAGCCCCTTTCAAGAGCAAAAGCTTGAGCAGGGCAGGCTGCTGCCTGTCATGGAAAAATTTTATTCGGTGCAGGGCGAAGGTTACAATACCGGCAAAGCAGCCTGCTTCCTGCGCATAGGAGGATGTGATGTGGGCTGCCACTGGTGCGATGTTAAAGAAGCATGGGATGCAAGTCTGCACCCACTTACTCCGGTTGAAGAGATCATTGAATTTGTGAACTCCTTCCCTGCAAAAGCAGTGGTGATCACCGGTGGCGAGCCCCTGATGTATAATCTGAACCCCCTTTGCAGTGAAATGAAAAAAATGGGGATTCGCATTTTTCTTGAAACTTCCGGAGCATACCCACTGAGCGGCCACTACGATTGGGTGTGCCTTTCACCCAAAACCAATATCAGGCCCCGACAGGATATGCTGCTGATGGCCGATGAGTTGAAAGTGATCATCCATGAAAGGGCCGACCTGGAATGGGCCAAAGAAAATGCCAAGCTGGTAAAAGAAAAATGCCTGCTTTACCTGCAGCCCGAATGGAGCCGCTACAGGCAGATCCTTCCCGAAATTGTGGAGTTTGTTATGCAAAACCCCCAATGGATGATTTCCTTGCAGTCTCATAAGTTTATGAATATTCCCTGATAATTTTTTGTTTATCAATCCATACGGGGCTTGCATCTTTAAACCCTAATTGTTTTTGAGACTGGCTTACTTATTGCACAAAATCTTTTTTCCTGAACAAACTTTATTTAATTTTGATTTATATCCTTTTTCCCTTATTAAAGATGAAGTCATTCTCCTTATTTTTTATACTCTTTTTGTTTTTGGGATCACCTTCCCTTAAGGCTCAGTTTCAGGAAGAGCTGACCACCCGAAACAACCGGGCACGTAGCGCATTTCAAAGCGGGGTGCAGGCTTATCGACTTATGGACTACGAACAGGCCGCCTATTATTTTCAAAGAGCCATTAACCATGATGCTGATTTTATTGAAGCATACATATTAAAAGCGGAGTCATATTATTCCGATGAGAAATACGAGCAAAGTGCAAAAGCCTATGAACAGGCAATAAGCGTTGACTCCCTTTTCTTTCCCTCCAAGCATTTTTATCTGGGTTCTGCTCTTTTAAAAACCGGGCAATACGAAAAGGCCGACCACCGATTAAAAATTGTTCTTGAATTATCCGGCATCAGTGACTCCATGCACGAATCGGTCAAAGAACTGCTGAAGCAGACGGAATTTGCCATTGACGCCATAAATAACCCCGTTCCCTTTGACCCGATCAATCCCGGGTCAGCCATAAACAGCGAATATGCCGAGTACAGTCCTACCCTTACAGCCGATGAACAAACCCTGATTTTTACCAGAAAAAAGCCAAGAACCGACCCTGCTTTAATGTCGTATGGGCCGGAGTATGAAGATTTTTATGTAAGCCATTATGAGAACGGGGTCTGGACGGAGGCCGAAAACCTGGGACCACCCATCAATACCCCGGGCAATGAAGGTGCACAGAGCATTTCTGCCGACGGCAGGCATCTTTTTTATACCGCATGCAACCGTCCCGAAGGTGTGGGTAGTTGCGACATTTATTATGCCCGCCGCACCGGCGACCGCTGGAGCAATCCCTCCAACATGGGTCGGGTGGTGAACTCCACCTCATGGGATTCCCAGCCTTCCATTTCGCCTGATGGAAGAACACTCTATTTTACCAGCGCCCGCAGCGGAAGCTATGGAAAAATGGATATCTGGAAATCCACCCTGGATGATAACGGAAGCTGGCAGAACCCGGTTAACCTTGGTCCGGTTATCAATACTTCAGGAAGGGAAATGTCTCCTTTTATCCATCCCGATAATCGAACCCTGTTTTTTGCTTCCGACGGGCACATCGGAATGGGCGGGCTGGATATTTTCTACAGCCGCAAACAAGATGACGGGTCTTGGGGCGAGCCCGTAAATATTGGCTACCCCATTAATACCCATGCCGATGAGTTTTCGCTGGTTGTGGGCGCAAAGGGCGATATGGCATGGTTTGCTTCCGATAAATTCGGTGGATATGGAGAAACCGACATTTACTATTTTGAACTATACGAAGAAGCCCGTCCTGAGCCCGTTACCTATATGCGGGGAACAGTTTATGATAAGGAAACCGGGGAGAAACTCAGGGCATTTTTTGAATTGATTGATGTGGAATCCGATGAGGTGATAGCCATGTCGGTTTCCGACCCCGAAACCGGAAACTTCCTGGTTTCTATCCCTACAGGCCGTAACCTGGCACTTAACGTCAACAAAACAGGGTATCTGTTCTTTTCCGAAAACTTCTCCTATACAGATGTCAGGGTGGGTATCGACCCCTACACCCGCGACATACCACTGCAACCTATTAAAGAAGGAGTAGCCGTTGTGCTCAGGAATATTTTTTTCGATACCGATGAATACGAGCTTCAGCCGGAGTCAAAAATAGAATTGTTAAGGCTGGCAGAACTGATGAAAGATAATCCGGAAATGAAAGTTGAGATAAGCGGGCATACCGATAACGTGGGAACTTACGATTACAACCTTGAGCTGTCGCGCAACAGGGCGCGCAGTGTGCTAGAATTTTTAACGGAACAGGGAATTGAAGAAGACCGTTTGACATATGAGGGCTACGCCGATACACGGCCCATAGATACCAACGAAACGGAGGAAGGCCGGGCCAATAACCGGCGGACCGAATTTGAGGTTCTGGAATATCAAAACCAATAATATGCTCGACAAGATAAGTTTGAACAGGATTTTGTTCCTGGACGTGGAAACGGTGCCCATGGCAGCCGATTATTCTGAATTGCCTGAAACTTTTCAGAAGCTGTGGGAGAAAAAGTCCCTGCGCATAAGAAGCAGCGAAGAGGAAAATGCTGAAAGCTTGTTTTTTGAAAAAGCCGGCATTTTTGCCGAGTTCGGAAAGATTGTCTGTGTTTCTGCCGGGTTCTTTCGGCCGGGAGAAGAGACGGGCAGCCTGGTTTTCAGGGTGAAGTCATTTTTTGGGGATTGTGAGAAAACCCTGCTCACGGAGTTTTCTCAGCTCCTGGAAGAGCACTTCAATACCCCGGCGCATTTTCTTTGCGCACACAATGGAAAAGAATTTGACTTTCCTTATTTGTCCAGGCGCATGCTTATTCATGGCCTCGACCTGCCCTTTCTGCTCAACAATCACGGTAAAAAGCCATGGGAGGTTTCCTTGCTGGATACCCTGGAGCTCTGGAAATTCGGAGACCACAAAAGCTTTACTTCACTGGATCTACTTGCTGCTGTTTTTGATATCCCCACCCCAAAGGATGATATTGACGGAAGCGATGTGGCAAGGGTTTACTGGATAGAGCAGGACCTGGACCGCATTGCCCATTATTGCAGCAAAGACGTGGTGACCACCGCAAGGTTATTCCTGAAATATTTCAATGCAGGCGAACTGCCCGACGAAAATATTCTTCTGTTGTAAATAAATCTGTTTTGATGAGCAAATCAACTTCCCCCAAACCTTTTCTATCCAAATCCACTTTCATTCGCGGGCTTCAATGCGAAAAGTCTCTGTACCTTCATAAAAAAAGACCCTTCCTTCGCGACAAACTTTCTCCTGAGCAAAGGGCCAAGTTCTCGCGGGGACTTGATGTGGGCCTTTTTGCACAACAATTATATCCGGGTGGTGTGGATGCTTCTCCCCAAAGCCATTTCCAAATTGCAGCAGCCATAAAAAAAACAGCCGAACTGATTGAGAAGGGGGAGGAAATTATTTATGAGGCGGCTTTTCAGCATATGGGTGTGCGGGTTGCATTGGACATACTTGTCAAAGAAAACGGGCAGTGGAAGGCTGTTGAGGTAAAAAGCAGCAAAGCCATTTCAGATACCTACCTTTGGGATGCTTCCCTACAGTACTTTGTTATTACCGGGGCCGGGATTCCGATTGAGGATTTTCATATTGCCTATATGGATGAGAACTTTGTAAGGGATGGGGAAATTGATATTCAGCAGTTGTTCCGTTCTGAAAGCGTTCTGGACCAAATTTTAAAAAGGCAGGCTGAAGTGGAAAAGAAAATTGAAAGCTTAAGAGAAGTTTCCGGTTTAGGCAGTTCTCCTGATATTCCAATCGGAAGGCATTGCCGTAATCCCTATCCCTGCGACTTTATTGGCCATTGCTGGAAAAAAGTTCCGGATGGTTCCGTTTTTCAACTCAAAGCCCTTCCTGAATCCAAAAAGTTCGAATACTATCATCAGGGAATAGAATATGCCCAGGATTTGCCGGAAGATTTAATTCAGGATGAAAACCTTCGTTTGCAAATTCAAAGCATTGCA
>SLRE01000086.1 GCA_007131125.1 Bacteroidales bacterium
ATTGACATCCCTTTTTTGATATATTATCTTTGCACACCTTTCCGGAGAATACACCCTGATAATTTAAATCTTTCTGATTTGAAGGCCGGGTTGGAAATTCTGGCTTTTTTATAGTGAGAAAAAAACGAAATATAACCCATGAAGTTATCTGATTTCAAATTTAACCTTCCTTCCGAACTGATAGCCGAAAGGCCTGCTGCAAACCGCGACGAGTCCCGACTGATGGTACTTCACCGCGAAACCGGTGAAATTGAGCATAAGATGTTTAAGAATGTGCTGGATTATTTTGACGACGGAGATGTAATGGTGGTCAACAACACCAAGGTTTTTCCTGCAAGGCTATACGGCACCAAGGAAAAAACCGGGGCCAAAATTGAGGTCTTCCTTTTGCGGGAACTGAACCGTGAAGCCCGCCTATGGGATGTGCTGGTGGACCCCGCGCGCAAAATACGCATTGGGAACAAGCTTTATTTTGGGGAAGACGATAATCTGGTTGCAGAGGTAATTGACAACACCACCTCCCGCGGCCGTACCCTTCGCTTTCTTTTCGACGGCACTTACGATGAGTTTAAGAAAACCATCGAAACCCTGGGTGAAACCCCCCTTCCCAAACTTATAAAAAGACCTGTTGAAGCTGAAGACCGCGACCGTTACCAGACTGTATTTGCCAAACGCGAAGGTGCGGTAGCCGCTCCTACAGCAGGCATGCATTTTAGCCGTGAACTGGTGAAGCGCCTTGAAATTAAAGGGGTTTCTTTCACTGAAGTGACCCTTCATGCAGGTCTGGGCAACTTCCGAAGTGTGGATGTGGAAGACCTCAGCAAACACAAAATGGACAGCGAAGAGTTCCTGATTGAGGAAAAAGCTGCCAGAATTGTCAACCAAGCCAAAGACAAGAGAAAAAAAGTATGTGCAGTGGGTACCACCACCATGCGCGCACTGGAGTCTTCGGTTTCCATATCCGGCCAACTGAAGCCCTATGAAGGTTGGACCAACAAATTCATTTATCCTCCTTATGAATTCAGCGTAGCCAACAGCATGGTCTCAAACTTTCATCTGCCGCAGTCAACCCTGATGATGATGGTGGCCGGTTTTGCCGGTTTTGACCTGTTGATGAAAGCCTATAAAACGGCCGTAAAAGAAAAATACAAATTCTTTACTTACGGGGATGCAATGTTGATTTTGTAAAAATCCTGTCCTGGCCATGAAGAAATATGCTTTGATAAGCGCCGGGGGAACAGGAACCCGAATGAACAACCCCACCCCCAAACAGTTTCTTGAGGTGGCCGGCAAGCCTTTACTTATGCATACCTGCCAGGCATTTTTACGGTATGCCCCGGATTTGGAAATTGTCCTGGTTTTACCGGAAGCATTTTTTGATTACTGGCAGTCGCTTTGTAAAAAATACCGGTTTCATCCCCGCCATGAGATGGTTATCAGCGGACCTACCCGCTTTCATTCGGTAAAAAACGGCCTTAAGCAGGTAGCAGAGGATGCACTGGTGGCCATTCACGACGGAGTAAGGCCCCTTGTTTCCCTTGAAACCATTGGCAGGGGCTTTCATTTTGCCGAAAAATTCGGCAATGCAATACCGGTAGTACCTGTTAGTGAATCGGTAAGGATTACTGAAAATGCTTTGAGCAAAACCCTGCCAAGGGAAAAGATACGGCTGGTGCAAACCCCACAGTGTTTCCAGGCCAGGCTTATAAAAAAGGCCTACAACCAAAATTACAATGAATCCTTTACCGATGACGCAGCCGTTATGGAAGCCGACGGCCATCGCATCTTCCTCATTGACGGAAACCCTGAAAACATCAAAATCACCACTCCTGCCGACCTGCGAATGGCTGCAGCCCTGATTGGCAAAAAGTAGAAACATTGTTTTTCTGGGGTAACAGGAAAGGCCTTTACCCGGGGCTTATACCGCCTCACCTTTCAATGTAGCGGAAGAACAATCCGTAATCTTCACCTTTACATAATCTCCTGGCTTAAAGCCCCTGTCGGGGAAAACCACCACCTTGTTCTGTGAGTCGCGGCCTGAAACATGTTTTTCGGAACGCTTTGAACGGCCTTCCACCAACACTTCACGGGTGCTTCCCACATCCCTTTGGTTAATTTCAAGGGATTGTTTTTGCTGAAGGCGGATAACCTCTTCCAGGCGCCGGGTCTTGACCTCTTCAGGAACATCATCCCGGTAATTTTTCGCGGCCGGGGTGCCGGGTCGCTCCGAGTATTTAAACATAAAGGCAAAGTCAAAGGCGGCCCATTCCATCAAACTGAGGGTTTCCCGGTGGTCTTCTTCGGTTTCTCCGCAAAAGCCCGTTATCACATCCGTAGAAACGGCAGAGTCCGGTATGATGCGCCTAATGGCCTCAATCCGGTTCATGTAATCTTCCCGGGTATATTTGCGGTTCATGCGTTTAAGCACCTCTGTGCTGCCCGATTGCACGGGCAGGTGAATGGATTTGCAAATGTTGGGAAATGCGGCGATTACTTCCAGCAGTTCATCCGAAAGGTCTTTGGGATGGGATGTGGCAAAACGCACTCTGAGCAACGGGCTGACTTCTGCAACCTCTTTCAGCAAACCCGGAAAACCTTTGTCCTCCTCTTCTCCTTTGCTGCTCCAGTAATAGGAGTTTACATTCTGTCCCAGCAGGGTAACTTCCCGGTAACCTGCCTCAAACAATTCCCGGGCTTCACGCAGAATAGAACGGGGGTCACGGCTCCTTTCCCTGCCCCGGGTATAAGGCACCACACAATATGAGCAGAAGTTTTCGCAGCCCCGCATGATGGAAATAAAAGCGGAAACCCCTCCGCTTACAGGCCTTACAGGGGTAATGTCGGCATAGGTTTCTTCGGTGGAAAGCAGGATGTTGATGGCTTTTTGCCCGGTTTCGGCATTGGCCATAAGCTGCGGAAGGTCGCGATAGGCGTCGGGGCCTACCACCATATCTACCCGAGAACCAATACGTCCCTCTTCCAGCAGGGTGTTTTTCATGCGCTCGGCCATGCAACCCAGCACCCCAATGATAAGGTCAGGGTTTTTCTTTCTCAGGCTTTGCAGTTCTTTCAAACGGTTCAACACCCTTTTTTCGGCGTTTTCGCGAATGGAGCAGGTATTCAAAAATACCACATCCGCATTGCCAGGCTCATGAGTGTGCTCAAAATCATTTTCCGTCATGACCGAGGTCACGATTTCGCTGTCAGAAAAATTCATCTGACATCCATAGGTCTCTATATATAGTTTCTTTTTCTTCAATTGATTTTCAACTCTTAGGGCTTTAAATTGCCCGTGATTAGTCTGCAAAATTAATCAAAAAAAAGGGGTGGTCCCTGAAAAAATAGTAGGTAAGAATTTGTGTGGTTTCAAATCAATTGTTTTTCTTTGCAAACTTTTTATGCCAGCTTTTCATTCAGCAAACTCATTTCAATAAAATTGCATTTTCAATAAAGGGCCCTCAAGCTGCGTTTGTTATTGTAATTCCCTGCCAAAGGAAAGGGGCAGGCAAACAAACTTAACCCGATTCTCGTTTTTATTATTGTTTTATTACTTTTGGCCCTCTAAAAAATAAAAATTATGGCAAAGAACCTGGTTATTGTGGAGTCACCGGCAAAAGCCAAAACCATTGAAGGTTTCCTGGGTAAGGATTACCTTGTTAAGTCGAGTTTTGGACATGTGCGCGACCTGCCCAAAAGCAAAATTGGTGTTGAAATAGAAAAAGGCTTCACCCCTCAGTATGAAATTCCTGCCGACAAAAAAAATGTGGTGAGTGATTTGAAAAAGTTGTCCCAGAAGGCCGAAACGGTCTGGCTGGCAACGGATGAAGACCGTGAGGGAGAAGCTATCAGCTGGCACCTTTCGGAGAGCCTGAAGCTGAAGGAGGAGAAAACCCGGCGAATTGTGTTTCATGAGATCACCAAAAAGGCCATCATGCAGGCCATTGAAACTCCCCGCCAGATTGACCGCAACCTTGTTAATGCCCAGCAGGCCAGGCGCATTCTCGACCGCCTGGTAGGTTTTGAACTTTCTCCCCTGTTATGGAAAAAGGTTAAACCGGCCCTTTCGGCAGGACGGGTTCAGTCGGTAGCCGTAAGGCTTATCGTGGAAAGAGAAAAGGAGATTCAGGGCTTTAACTCCACCAGCTCTTACAGGGTTTCTGCCATTTTTGACGTAGAACACAAAGGACAGGTGATACCGGTAAAAGCCGAATTGCCCCAGCGTTTTTCAAGCCAGGAGCAGGCCCGTGCCTTTCTTGAAAAGTGCAAGGGTGCCAATTACACAGTGGAAAACGTGGAAACCAAGCCGGCCAAAAAAACCCCAGCACCTCCCTTTACCACTTCCACCCTGCAGCAGGAAGCCAGCCGTAAGTTAGGGTTTTCGGTTGCACGTACCATGACGGTAGCCCAGAAGCTTTACGAGTCAGGAAAGATCACCTACATGCGTACTGACTCTTTGGCCCTTTCAGGTACTGCCATGGCCATGGCCAAAGAGCAAATCGAGAAATCCTTCGGTGAGGAGTTTGTGAAATTGCGCAAATATGCAACCAAATCCAAAGGAGCACAGGAAGCCCATGAAGCCATCAGGCCCACCGACATGAAGGTTTCTCAGGCAGGGGCAGATCCTTCGGAACAAAGGCTGTACGAACTGATATGGAAAAGAACCGTTGCTTCGCAGATGAGTGATGCAATATTGGAAAAAACCAACGTAACCATCGGTATTTCCACCGCTGAAGAAAAATTTATTGCCAGCGGGGAAGTCCTGAAGTTTGAAGGGTTCTTAAAAGTTTACATGGAGTCAACCGACGAGGAAGAAGAGGAGGTGCAGGAAGGCATACTGCCTCCCATGAAAGTGAAGCAGAAACTGGACCTGAACCATATTACGGCATTGGAGCGTTTTTCGAAACATCCGCCCCGCTATACCGAAGCCAGCCTGGTAAAAAAGCTCGAAGAGCTGGGAATTGGCCGCCCCTCCACTTACGCCCCCACCATCAGCACCATTCAGAAAAGGGAATATGTGGTAAAAGAAAACCGGGAAGGTCAGAAGCGCCATTATGACCAGTTGCAACTTAAAAATGATGAAATTACCCTGGACAGGAAGACGGAAACCACCGGCGCGGAAAAGAACAAGCTTTTTCCCACCGATATCGGCATTGTGGTCAACAGCTTTTTGATGGAGTACTTTAAAGAGATCATGGACTACAACTTCACTGCCAGTGTGGAAAAAGAGTTTGATGAGATCGCACAGGGGCAGAAAGAATGGAACAAGGTGATCCAAGACTTTTACCGCCCATTTCACCAAAGGGTTGAGGAAACCCTTGAAAAATCGGAGAAATTCAGCGGTGAACGCCTTCTTGGGAAAGATCCCAAAACCGGGCGCAACGTGTATGCCAAAATCGGGCGCTTCGGCCCCATGGTGCAGATCGGAGACGCCGAAGAAGAGGAAAAGCCTAAATTTGCCGGCATCCGAAAAGATCAAAGCCTGGAAACCATCACCCTGGAAGAGGCATTGGAGCTTTTCAAACTGCCGCGTACTGTTGGAGAATATGAAGATAAGGAAATGGTGGCTGCCGTTGGTCGTTTCGGACCATACATCCGCCACGACGGTCAGTTTGTATCCATTCCGGCCGTGGAG
>SLRE01000184.1 GCA_007131125.1 Bacteroidales bacterium
GGTGATCCTTTCCCGAAGAGTATGCATTACAGACCGCATTATAATCCCTGTGCGTCCCTTTTCTTCAGGATGGCCCAGGCTTGTTGCCAGTCTGCTTAAAAATTCATTTCCTTCCTGTGCAAATTTTTCAAAATTAATAGCCATACCTCTTTCCTCATTAATAGTTTAAATTTTAAGATTTTATATCCATCCCCAAAAGCTAATTGGGTTATTACCAACCTTTGCTATCGGGACAAAACTTTTCGCTTTATTTTTCAATTACTTAATGAAAACCTTCCATGCAAAAAACCCGGTTGAAAAACTGGAAAAACAAATGAACAATGAACCAGTTTTCTTTTCGATCCGGGTTATTTACACAGATGAAGGGCAAGGGTAATTGCCCAAAATATTATCTGCCCCTATTCTTCCTCAATCTTTATCACCTCCACAGGGCAATCCTCGGCAGCTTCTTTGATCTTCTCCTCATGTTTGTCAAAATCTGCCCCTTCCTTTACCACTGCAATGTCACCGGGAAGTTCAAACACTTCCGGGCAAAGGTCAACACACAATTCACAAGCGGTACAATCGTCTTCTATCCAAACTTTTTTTATAGCCATGGCAATTTTTTAGGTTTTTAAAATGAAACAAACTTCAGATAAATAAAAAAACTTCGGTTTTAAAGAAAACAATTACCATACCAGCACTTTTTGGTTGGCTAACCTATGCCCGCAATTGCAGCATGTAAAATAAACGAAGGTGAAAACAGAATTGATCCTATAAGAAATCCGATTATGGAAAAGATACAATGGAAGTGTTGATAAACTTCCACAGATTTAAAAATAAACAATTTTTGTTTTGCTGTTTTTCCGGCCAGTTCTGAAACAATACAAAAACCGGCTGAATTCTTAACAATCCTTTTTCCGTCTATTTAAGCAGGCCGGGTAATTGCGGTGTTTTCCCGTTGGCTTGATTTACCACCAGGTTTTCAGTATCTTTTCCCGCACTTTCAATCTCCTGATCTTCACCCACAAAAAATCAGCAAGCCAGACTATTGGCCTGCCCTTTCAAATGAACATCACCTGACCATTCTTCTGTAACAGCCTTCCTGAAGGTGTTTTATTTTTTTATAACATCCAGGTTTTAAATAAGTAAAGTCCTATACACCTGGGCCTGAACCAATCGGGTATCCAAAAGAATAACGGCAGATTTGGCTTCTTTTTTGCACTTCCAATGCCAGGATATACCGGAAAGTTAAAATGCTTTTCCTGTTTAGATCCAAAAAAAATCAGAAACTGAATTGAAAAATCTTTTTAAAAACAACAGGATTGATTTATGAGGGTTATAGAGAACACCTGGATTCCGATGAGTGACGGCACCAAACTGGCAGCCAAGATCTGGCTTCCGAAAAATGCAGAAAAGAACCCGGTTCCTGGAATTTTAGAATACATTCCCTATCGCAAACGCGATTTGAAGGCCTATAACGACCACCAAATGCACGGGTATTTTGCCAGAAACGGTTATGCCGGGGTTCGTGTGGATTTGCGTGGCAGTGGCGATTCTGAAGGCATTTTACGGGATGAGTACCTGCAACAGGAACTCAACGACGGGGTGGAAGTGATCAGATGGATCGCCTCACAGCCATGGTGCGATGGAAAGGTAGGCATGATCGGCATTTCATGGGGAGGTTTTAACGGTTTGCAAATAGCGGCAATGCAACCGCCGGAATTGAAGGCAGTCATAACCGTAGCTTCTACCGATGACCGTTATGCCGATGATGTGCATTATATGGGGGGATGTCTGCTTTCAGACAACCTTTCCTGGGCATCGGTTATGTTTGCCCACAACAGTTGTCCCCCAGACCCGGAAATTGTGGGAGAAAAGTGGAGGGATATGTGGCAGCAACGCCTGGAAGGGAGCGGTCTTTGGTTGAAAAACTGGCTGGAGCACCAGCGCCGTGATGATTACTGGAAGCATGGTTCTGTTTGTGAAGACTATGAAGCCATAAAATGCCCGGTAATGGCTGTAAGCGGATGGGCTGACGGGTATTCCAATACCGTATTCCGGCTGCTGGAAAACCTAAAGGTGCCCAGAAAAGGTATTGTTGGGGCTTACGGGCATAAGTACCCCCATATGGGGGGCCCTGGCCCGGCCATCGACTTTTTAAAAAAATCTGTACGCTGGTGGGACCAATGGCTCAAAGGGATTGACAACGGGGTTAAGGATGAGCCCATGCTGCGAACCTGGGTTCTGGATTCCGTCTCTCCCCTGTCATCGGAACGGCCGGGCAGGTGGATCGACGAAAAAAAATGGCCTTCTCCCAAAATTGAGGAAAGAGAATACCAGCTCAATTCTCTAAAGGTGGGATCACATGTCAATCCACCAAGGGAATCAGGCTCCCTTAAAATCAAAAGTCCATTGAACGTAGGATTATTTGGAGGAAAATGGTGCTCCTATTCAGAATCCACCGACCTGCCAAGCGACCAAAGGGAGGAAGACGGCGGAGCCCTGGTTTTTGACAGCCCCGCTTTGGAAGAAGATTATGAGATTTTGGGTAAGCCTAACCTGAAACTGAAACTGAAGTCCGACAAACGGATAGCCCAGGTAGCTGCCCGAATTTCGGATGTCGGCCCCGATGGCAGGGCAACCCGTGTAACTTTTGGCTTGCTTAATCTTACCCACCGCGAAAGCAGTGAACAGCCCCAGGAACTGGAACCCGGGAAGACTTACGAAGTCATTGTACCCATGAATTATATAGCTCAGCGTTTTCCTGCAGGCAACCAAATCAGGGTTTCCGTTTCTACCTCTTACTGGCCTTTGGCATGGCCGGCCCCTGAATCAGCCACATTGACCATTTTCCCGGAAGAAAGCTCCCTGGTCCTACCCAAAAGAAACATCAGCGGCAGGGATAAATCCGAAAAGGCCCTTGAAAAGCCCGGCCCTTTGGATGAACTTGATACTACCCTGCTGGTGCCGGCTCACCGGGAATGGATCGTTGAGCGAAACCTTGCAACCAATGAAGTGATTCAGAAAGTGGAAAACAAAGATCCACAATATCGCCTGAACCACATTGACGTGGAAATCAGGAAAGATGCCACCGAAAGGTATTCATACAGTAACAACAAGTATGAAACGCTAAGAGGAGAGGTGAAAGGCATAAGGGAGTTTCGAAGGGAAGGATGGAAGATCAAAACCATTACCAGAACCATACTCACTTCCACAACCACGCATTTTGTAATACGGGCTACCCTTGATGCTTACGAAGGGGATGTAAGGGTATTCAGCCGTTCTTTTGACGAAAGCATACCACGGGATATGGTATAATTAATGAACAGGTAAAAAAACAAAATGTCCGAAAAAAGAAAGGTTTTTATTGTTGGCTGGGATGACTTTAATTTAAAACTGCTTAAACGTCTTCCTGAAGCCGGTGACTGTGAATTTTATCCGGCTGTTAAGTTCTCCGAAATGCGGGATCAGGAGGGGATTTCCATTTCAGGGCTGCTAAAGCTGGCAGACCAGAGAATAGAAGCAGCCGGGGGCATAGATGCTGTTGTTTCTTATTTCGATTTTCCGGGGACGTTACTGGTGCCGGTTATTGCCGAAAAATACGGCCTGAATGGCCCATCCCTGGAAAGCGTATTGAAGTGTGAACACAAATACTGGAGCCGCCTGGAACAAAAAAAGGTCATACCTCTTAACATTCCCCACTTCAAGTCTTTTGATCCCTTTGATGCAAATGCTTTTGACAAAATAGGTTTTACCCCTCCTTATTGGGTTAAACCGGCCAAGTCCTATCATTCTTACCTGGCCTATCAGATAACCGATAGTGAACAATTTCATCAATGCATGAAAGAAGTGCAGGCTCACATCAACGACACGGCAGAACCATTCAGCGAGTTGCTGGATATGTACAATTTCGCGGAAAAGCATCCTGAATTAAAAGTCAAAATGTTTGCAGAAACAGAATTGTTGGGGCAACAGTGCACGGCAGAGGGATATGTGTACAACCAGGAGGTTAATATTTACGGAATAGTGGACACGGTAAGAATTCCCGGCAGTCCCTCTTTTGCCCGCTATGAATACCCGGGAAGCCTGCCCGAAAGGGTAAATGAAAAAATAATAGAACTGTCCGGAAAAGTGATTCGTCATATTGGCTTGAATCAGTCTGCCTTTAACATTGAATTTTTTTATACTCAGGAAGATGATAATTTATATGTTCTGGAAATCAACCCCCGCATTTCCCAGTCACACGCAGCCTTGTTTGAAAAGGTGCATGGCGTCTCTCATCATGAAACCATGCTGAACCTTGCTTTGAACAGGCCACCGAGGCCTTATGAATTTAAAGGTGGTTTTAATGTGGCAGGCAATTTTATGCACAGGGCTTTTCATTCAGGAAAGGTAATGGCTGTGCCATCAGAAAAAGAAATATCACGATTGAAAGAAAAATTCCCGGACCTGGAAATAAAAATCAACGTTAAGCAAAATATGGATCTTGAGGACCTCCCCCCCTATCATATTGACAGCTATAGTTACGTGTTGGCAAATATTTTTATCGGGGCTTCAACCCGTCAGGAACTCCTGAAAAAGTTTGACTATATCATAAATTCCCTTACTTTTAAAATTGAAAGCGAAGAACCGGAAAGTTCATGAAGGTACCGGCCATAAGAACCTGCCGGTGACCTGCCTTTGACATTATTCGTAGAAATATCAAAACCTGATTGGAAATGGCGAAAAAAATGAAAGTTTTTGTTGTAGGATTGGATGATTTCAATTTAACCCTGATTAAACACCTTCCAGAATGCAAGGAATGCGAAATCCTTCCGGCTGTAAGGTTTTCGGAGATCCGGGGGGTTAAAGATTTTTCCATACCCGAAATTCTGAAAAAAACCGAAGAAAGAGTTAAAGAGGCCGGGGGAATAGATGCGGTTGTTTCTTACCTTGACTTTCCGGGATCGGTAATGGTACCAATTATTGCCGAAAAATATAAGCTGCCGGGACCCAGCCTGGAAAGTGTAATGAAGTGTGAGCATAAATACTGGAGCCGCCTGGAGCAGCACAAAGTTATTCCCGACAACATTCCTGAATTCAAGGCTTTTGATCCTTTCGACGAAAAAGCCTTTGACAAAATTGGCTTTAAGCCTCCTTTCTGGATCAAGCCCATCAAATCTTATCATTCTTATCTTGCCTACAAAATTGAGAGCAGAAAGCAGTTTGAAGAGTGCATGGAAGAAGTGCGCGAACATATTGATTACATGGTAGAGCCTTTTACTTATATTGTTTCCGAGTTTGGGATGCCAAAAAAGATTTCGGAAAAAAAGGAAAAGATGTTTGCGGAAACTCCCATTGGAGGCCATCAATGCACCTTAGAGGGATACGCTTTCGATGGAGAAGTTGTGATTTATGGACTGGTGGATTCCATCACCCATAAAAAATATCCTTCTTTTGCCCGTTATCAATACCCTTCCAACCTTCCTTATGAAGTGCAATACAGAATGTCCGAACTCTCCCGCCAGGTAATCAAACAGATTGGATTGATGAATTCGGCTTTCAATATTGAGTTTTTCTATAATGAAGAAAAAAATGAGATTAACCTTCTGGAGGTGAACCCCCGGATGTCGCAATCTCATGCCGACATTTTTGAAA
>SLRE01000116.1 GCA_007131125.1 Bacteroidales bacterium
GAGAGTTATTTTTTAAAAAAACCTGCTAATAAAACAGCAATTACCCTTTTCTGGCCTGAAGTTTGATAGCATTGCTGCCTTAAAAACCCGAAAAGTTTTTTTGGTTTTATATTTTTTAAGAAAATGGATACAAGAAAACAAATACTGGAAAAAGCAACGGAGTTGTTTTTTCGGAACGGCATCCGTTCAATTACTATGAATGATGTAGCTGAGGCCCTTGGCATATCCAAGCGCACACTTTATGAGCACTTTTCCAATAAAGATGAACTGCTTGCTCACTGTCTGGATTTCCAGCACCAAAAAAACCTTGAAGAACAGGCCCGGGCTGAAAAGGATGCGAAAAACATCATTGACCTGATGCACCGGCATTTCCGTAATGCCGTGATCCAACTCAGGGAGATTCATCCAAGCTTTATCAATGACCTGAAAAAGTTCCACCCCGAAGTTTGGAACAACAAGGTAGAGCCCTTGCTGCAGGAGCGGGATGGTCATACCAAAAAGCTTATTATTAAAGGGATTGAAGAAGGCTACTTCCTCAGGGAGATCAACCCTGACATTGCCACCAAATTGCTTCATGCACAGGTAGACATGATGATGGACGCAAGCCTGTTTCCCCCCGGACAGTTTTCCCTTCCTGACGTTTTCCGCCATATTGCCATCAGCTTTATAAGGGGATTTGCCACAGAGAAGGGGTTGATAGAAATCGAAAATTTATTTTTTAATCCAAACCAGGAAGTTTATGTTTAAAAAAATCCGGATAAACAAGCCCTTTAAAGCAGCCGGTTTAGGCTTGTTTTTTATTCTTTATGGGATTACAGGAGTAGCAGGGCAGGACACCTCCGACACCTTGCATCTTGACCTGGAAGGAGCCATGGCCATAGCCCGCGAACATAATCCCACCCTGAAGGTTTCAGCTCTCGAAATAGAAAATGCCGAGCTCGGCATAAACGAGATCAGGGGAAGTTACCTGCCATCGCTCAACATTAGCGGCTCATACAACCGCAACATCAAGCGACCAATTATTTTTCTTCCCGACGACAGCCCTTTTGGAAACGGCTTCATTGAAGTGGGTTCCGACAATAGTTTTATGGGAACCCTGGCCGCCGGGATGCCTCTTTACAACCCCGGGCTGAACCGCTCCCTGCGGGCTGCAAGGGCCGAAAAAAGCCTTGTTAAGGAGCAGTTTCGCGGAAGCAAAATTGAACTGGAATACAATGTGCAAACCGCCTTTTTTGATGTGTTGCTTACCCGGGAATCTATGGAAGTGGTGCGCAAAAGCTTTTTGAATGCCAAAGAAAACCTGGAACGCACCCGCAAAATGTATGAGCAGGGTACGGTTTCAGAATATGACCTGATAAGGGCGGAAGTTCAGACTGAAAACCTGCGGCCGAACCTCCTTGAAGCGGAAAACGCCTATGAGACTACCCTGAATTACCTGAAAGCGCTCATCGGCATGGATAAAACCCGGGCCGTTGAGATTAAGGGAAGCCTGATCGATATTACCGGCACCATGGTGTCGGATTTTATGGTAGAAGAGGCTGCGCGCAACCTTGGAAGAAACACCGACCTTGTGCAAATGGGTCTTCAGCTTGAGCTTATCGGGCAACAAAAAAATGTGGTTAAGGCCCAGGGGCTTCCCAGCCTTGACCTGGCAGGAAACTATCAGTACCAAACAGAAGCCAACCACTTCAGGTTTGATGATTACCGTTGGGTGGAAACCTTTTCTGCCGGTTTGCGGCTCACCATTCCCCTGTTTAACGGTTTTGCAGTGCGCACCCAGAGCAGGCAGCTGCAAATTGCAGGAGAACAGATTCAGTTGCAGAAAGAGTTTCTTGAAGACAACCTGAAGGTTCAGCTTGAAAACATTTTGAATGCAATGAAGGTGGCTTTTGAAAAAACCACCAATGCGCGCAGCAATGTTCAGCTCGCCGAGCGGGGTTTTGAAATTGCCAAAACCCGGTATGAAACCGGACAGGGAACCCTCATGGAACTGAATGACAGCGAGGTGGCCCTGACCCAGGCAAGGTTCAATCTTTTACAGGCAAAACACGAAATCCTGCAGGCCAAAGCCGAATACCAGAAATTTATCGGAGAAAACAACAAATTATAACAACACAAAATAAAACAACCGGAATATGAAAACCTTAATGAAACCCCACATACTGATTTTGCCGTTTGCTTTACTGTTTGCAGTATCCTGCGATTTTGGAGGCCCTGATGAGGCAGCTGAGGAACAGGAAAAAGTTTTGGTTGAATTGACCCGTCTTGAAAAAACCACCATGATAAAAGACCATAGGGCTGTGGGAGTAGTTCGTCCTTATGAAGAGTCCTTCATTTCTGCAGCATCACCGGCACGCATCGAAAAGATTTTGGTAGATGTAGGCCATCGGGTGCAAAAAGGAGACATGCTGGTACAAATGGACCGCTCCCAGCTGTTTCAGGCAAAAGTTCAGATGAACAACCTTAAAGATGACCTTCAGCGCCTTGATACCCTGGTTGAAGTGGGAGCTGCCACCAAACAGCAGTATGACCAGCTCAAAACCCAGTACGAGGTTGCCCGCAGCAATGTGGAAACCTTGGCAGACAACACAGAGATCCGAGCCAACATCCCCGGGGTTATTTCCGGAAGGTTTTACAGTGAAGGGGAAATGTTTACCATGTCACCGACCACCCCGGAAGGGAAAGTGGCCATTGTTTCCCTGAAGCAGGACCAGCCCGTAAAGATTATGACAGGGGTATCTGAAAGCCTTTTCCCGGATGTAAAAATAGGGCAGGAAGCCATTGTAAAATCCGATGTATATCCCGGCCGGGAATTTACCGGAAAGGTAAGCAGGATTTATCCAATAATTGACCGCATTTCCGGAACCTTCAACGTGGAGATTGTGGTGGAAAACCGGGACCTTGCCCTTCGTCCTGGAATGTATGGAAGGATAAACCTGAACATTGGCGAAGTAGAAGGTTTTCTGGTGCCTGCACTGGCAGTGCTAAGGCAGGAAGGATCGGGCGAAAGGCATGTTTTTATTGAAAAAGACGGAATGGCTCACCGTAGGGTTGTTACCCTGGGACGCCGGTTTGACGACAAGCTTGAAATCCTTTCCGGACTTGAAGAAGGTGAAATGCTAATAACCACCGGGCAGCACAACCTGATGGATCAGATGGAAGTTGAAATTGTGAACTAAAAGAAAAGAAATAACCCATGAAAATATACCGCTCTGCAGTAAAAAGGCCTGTAACCACACTGATGGTGTTTATTGCCATTCTTGGGTTTGGCCTGTTTAGTCTGCAAGACCTTCCCATAGACCTCTATCCTGAGATAGAACCCCCCATTGTAAGTGTAATTACCGAATACCCGGGGGCCAGTGCATCAGATATTGAAACCACGGTAACCCGTCCGCTGGAAGACAACCTGAGTATTATTTCCGATCTGGAAGAAATTACATCCGTTTCACGCGATAATGTTTCGACCATTGTGCTGGAGTTTCAATATGAAACCAACCTTGACGAGGCAACCAATGAGATCAGGGACGTGCTGGGTCGTATTGGTCCTTTCCTGCCCGACGATACCGAGCAGCCCATGGTTTTCAAATTCAGTTCCGCCATGATTCCGGTAATGGTTTTGGCAGCTACAGCCGATGAAAGCTATCCTGCCCTTGCCAGGATCATTGAAGACCGGGTAGTTAACCCACTTCAACGGATCGAAGGCGTTGGGAACGTAATGGTTACCGGCCAGCCTGTAAGGGAAATCCAGGTGAATGTTGATCCGGAAAAACTTGACTCATATGGGATTACTGTTGAAGAAATCGGGGGAGTGCTTGCATCTGAAAATGTCACACGTCCGGCAGGTAACATTAAAATGGGGCAAATCGATTACCCGCTTCGTTTTACGGGTGAGTTCCAGGAAACCCGGCAAATCAACGACCTGGTTATTGGCAGTATCAACGGTAACAACGTTTTTGTACGGGATGTAGCCGAAGTGAAAGACACCCTCAGAGAGTTGACCGTAGAGGAGCGCCTCAACCAGGAAAAGGGCCTGCGCCTTATAGTTCAGCGACAGTCCGGAGCCAACACCGTGCAAATTGCAAATGATATCAACGACCGGCTTCCTTCCATAATAGCCGGACTGCCCCCGGACGTGGAGCTGGTAACTATTATAGACCTTTCCGAGTTTATCGTTGACGCAGTGGACAACCTTGCCAATATTCTTTATTTTGCAGCCATATTTGTTACCGTTGTGGTGTTGTTTTTTATCGGGCGATGGAGGGCTACTTTTATCATCGTACTGACTATTCCGGTGTCCCTTGTGGCAGCCTTCATTTACCTTTATGTAACCGGTAACAGCTTGAATATTATTTCCCTTTCGAGTCTTACCATTGCCATGGGAATGGTGGTTGACGATGCCATTGTGGTATTGGAGAATTCCACCAAACATATTGAGCGGGGCAGCCATCCCCGTGAAGCGGCCTTATATGGAACCAATGAAGTAGGTATGGCTGTTGTTGCCTCCACCCTGACGGTGCTTGCAGTATTCCTGCCTTTGACACTGATTTCGGGCCTGATGGGATTGTTTTTCCGCCAGCTTGGCTTCATTGTAGCCATTACCGTTTCGGTTTCCACTCTGGCAGCCTTAACCCTTACTCCCATGCTCAGCTCCAGGCTGATGGCCCCGGGCGGGGGAAGGAGCAAAGGCCTTGGCACCAAAACTTCTGTAGCCATAGAACGCTTTCTGGAGAATCTGGACAATGGATATGAAAGATTGCTGAAATGGGCAATAGTCAGGCGTTGGGGTATTCTGGTCGGCGCTATTCTGATATTTATTGCCAGTATTGGCCTGGTGCCCATGATCGGGACCAGCTTTATGCCGGAGTCGGATCAAAACCGGTTGGATGCCAGCATTGAATTGCCCATTGGACTCAGACTGGAGGAAACCACCAAAACCGCCCGGGCACTGGAGCAGTTGGTGGAAGAAAAATTTCCCGAAGTAGATCTTTACAGCATCAGTTCGGGTGCAGATCCCACCATGGGAATTTTCGGAGCAGCCGATGTGGGCAGCCATACCATTGATATGACCATGCGCCTGGTTCCAATCAGGCAAAGAGATCGCTCGGTGTGGGAGTTGGCCGAGGCTTTGCGGCTTGAGCTGCAACAGTTTCCTGAAATCGTCAATTTCACAGTTGAAACCGATGGAGGAGGAGGTATGGGCATGGGCGCCCCGGTGCAGGTGGATATTTATGGAGAAGATTTTTCTGAAACCGGAAGGATTGCAAGAGAGTTGGCCGACCGTATGGAAAACATTGAAGGAGTGCGGGACGTGCGCCTGAGTCGTGGTCCTGAAAGACCCGAGTTGCAGGTGGTTCCCGACCAGGAAAAAATGGCCTCTTTCGGGTTGAATGCCGGCAGCGTTTCCTCGGCCATCCGCAACAGGGTGGACGGAATGACCGCAACCCTTTACCGTGAAGATGGTGAAGAATATGATGTGGTGGTGCGCCATAAAAAAGACTTTCGGGAATCCATCTCCCATATCGAAAATATTTCGGTGCGCAATAACCGGGGAGACATGGTCAAAGTCAAAGAATTTGCAAGGGTTGAAGA
>SLRE01000320.1 GCA_007131125.1 Bacteroidales bacterium
GGTATAGGTAACACGACCCGAAGAATTATGTTCCTTAAACCGCTGATTCACATCATCGGTATGACCAACATAATATACATCTGATTTTTCAGAATAAAGAATGTAGAGGTAGTACATAAAAGATCTTGTGAGAAACGGTTATATGCCAGAATCCGTTTGATTCCGGACCCCTCCTGGACTCGAACCATGGACCCTCTGATTAATCCCGCACGTGCGTGACTCTAACCAACTGAGACAAAACCCCGTCAAGTCCTTTTCCGGAAATAAGCTTTTCGATAAAGTGTTGTTGTATGCCGCACAGAACGAATTGGTTACCCTCAAAACAAACTAATGAAATCAGATTAAAAAACATAGGCTATATGTTGCAAAACACAAAATAATGCACTATATTTAAACAGTCGTTTTACCCTCTCACAATGTTTCTGCCCGCATCCATGATGATGTATGATGCAGCCTGGTCCACTTAAATAAATTACAAGCTTTTGTAAGTCTCTCTTTTAATCACCAACATCCTCCCTTTAGTATGAATATGGCTTGACAGATCAAGCCCTGAACTTAATAACAGGGGTTGGATCACTGGCTTCAAATATCCGGCAGGAAGTTATTGCCGCAAAGGGCTTTCGCAATAATCAACATTACTCTTAACACAAAGCACCATGAAAAGTCAAAACAAATTTTATGCTTACTCTCTGGTGGTAATTTTGATGAGTCTTTTTGTCATCATATGATGCAGTGGTGATGAAGATGAAATGCTGCCTGGTGAAGACACCCCAGGAAAAGTGTTTGATATTGACGGCAACGAATATAAAACGATGATCATTGACGACCAGGTGTGGATTTCGGAGAACCTTAAATACCTTCCTTCGGTGGTTGGCCAGGTACAGGACCTGAAACAACGCCTTATTTTTTATTATGTGTATGGTTATAATGGTACGGATATAGATGCTGCTAATGCAACGAAGAATTACAAGAATTGCGGGGTTTTGTACAACTGGCCTGCCGTTATGGCTGGTCAACATCGAGCAATGCCAACTCGAGTGGAGTGCGTCGAATATCGCCCCCACACCCATAAAAGACAACTCCTTCTTTATTGATTTATCAAGCAACCGGGCCATATATTCACTTAAACAAACAGATCATGAAAAAGCTAATTTTTATCCTTGGATTATTAATGATGGTTTTCTCCGTTGCTCATGGGCAAATCATTCAAATCGAAAAAACCGGTACATCTGAAACTGCTTTTCCAAAAAAAAATGATAAAGGAACGTGGATTCACTGGTGCAATGGATATAATGATGGAGGCATGAGCTCGCTTGTTGGCACTCATTTTCATATAGCAAGCCGCTGGTTTCCTGAAGATCTAGAGGACTATCATGGGATGTTTATTGAAAAGATTGCGTTCTTTCCGCTTAATACAACCACAATCTCCGTAAGAATATGGACTGGAGATAATCCGACCACCTTGGTTTATTCCCAGCCAGTAAGTTCAATCACTCCAAACACATGGAATGTAGTTGAGTTAGATGAACCATATGAAATAAATGCTTCGGAAGGATTGTGGTTTGGATTGTTGATAAAAATTACGGGTGTACCATTAGTCGGTTGGGATAATGGACAACCATTTTTTGAAAACAGGAATTGGCGCAGCGGCTCTGCTGGTGTAAATTGGACTCCTATTGAAAATTGGTATGATTGGACACATAACTGGAACCTGGCAGCATTTGTTACCGGCGGCCATCCGGTAACCTTCAATGTTGATATGAAAGATGCTGTTTCTGCATGTGGTACTGTGTTCAATCCTGAGATCCATAATGTCCATATTTCAGGAGAATTTTCCAACTGGCAGCAGCCAGGAACTAACCTCACCTTCAAATTATCTCCACCCGGTACTTTTATTGAAAATTGGGATTCTTACAAGGATTTTACCACTGACCTTTCTCCATGGATTGTTGTTGATGTTCATGGAGAGAATACATGGGGTGCTGCGCATTTTAGTTGGCCTGGCGAATCTTCCGCTTTTGGATGGATGGTAATGAATCCTCAGGCTACTGAACCTCCTCTTGCTTCCAGCTTTTCTGCTGTTGTTGGAACAAAATACGTTTTTTCTGTTACTTCAGAAGTAGACCCACCCCTTGTTGAAGAAAATAAATGGCTGATCTCTCCTCAGGTCAAGGTATCTCATCTCTCTGAACTTTCCTTCTATGCAAGGTCTTATACTGATTATTACGGGCTTGAAAGAATAAAAGTTTATGTGTCTCCAACAGGCGATCCTGATATTGGAAGTTTTGAAAAAATTAATCAGGGTGATTATATTGAGGTTCCTGTTAACTGGACCAGGTATACCTATGACCTTGCTTCTTATGCAGGAAGCACCATAAGGTTTGCAGTGGAAAATGTGTCAACCGATGCTTTTATGTTATTTCTTGATGGATTTAAAGTAACTAATATTTTCGGTGATGATTCAGACAAGGACATATATGCACTTATACTTAATCTTGACCCTGGAACTTATGAGTACAAATTTTATATTACCGAGGGAGATAGTCCCTGCTGGGATATGGCTGAATGGGTGGGCGGGCCAAACCGGTCAATTTTTGTAGAGGGATCGATGGTAAAAGATCATACCTTTGGGGTTCCCTGTCAGGTCAATATTGATAACATTATTTCTTCCGGCCTGAAAATATTCCCAAATCCCGCAACTTTAAATTTAAATGTTCAATCTGAATATATGTTTTTAGAGGTACGCATATTAGATCTATCAGGGCGTATTGTTTATAGTCAGGTTGTTAAAGATAATGTCATTTTTATTAATGTTTCTGATTTTATCACAGGAATGTACTTTATTCAGATTATCGGTGAAAATCAATGTGTAACTCAAAAAATACAGGTAATACGGTAACAAGAGCATACTTTATGCAGCCAAAGTGCAGCAAAGGCAGTGGATAAAATAACAGAAGAGCATTTTGCACAGGACCTAGAAAAATTCCATCAGTAGTGGGATGTAAGCAAGGACAATATTGAAAAGCAGGTGAAAAATTATTTGAAAAGGCAATATGAGACGAAAGACAATTAGCAATAATTATTTTTTGAATCAGAGGCAAAAACACAAAATCAGCAAGGAACAATTTATGAAAACAGAAGCAATTTTTAATGGAGTAAGAAACGGATTTATTTTTGTTTATGGCTTTCAAAACAAGGTCGCGCAGTAGATTGGCAAAGAAAGGGGTCTGGAGCTTGATACTGCATCAAGCAGGGAGCTGTGAACCGCATAGGGAATGATGCTTAAAGAACAAACCGGTTTGGAACCACTGAAGAGATAGTTTTCACTAATCTGGAGGAGTGGGTAGAAGAATTAAAAGCTTGACTTTCAATCTATGGCTTCAAATCCTATAGTATAAGGTTTCTTGAAGAACCGACACATTTGTCAATCCAGGTATCTGAAACCGGCGACATGGCAACCGCCATCTATGAAGAACCGTTTGAGATGATTATCGAGGGTGAAAGTCATCTCATACTTTTACGAATGGCCACTACCTGGCGAAAGGACAACGGAGAATGGAAAATTGTGCAGTGGCATGGTGCCCGGCCGGTTGAATAAACTGACAGGCATTTAATCAGCATAGAATAATGAAAACTACTACATAAACTATCATGAATCCAAAAGAAAAGGAGGAGTAATATTATGGAGACAAATTTCAATTCTGAGAAATTCACCGGAGCAAAGAGCGGAATGAGCATGTTTTTCGGCTATTTCGGTGAAGTAGCGAGGGAAATCGGCATGGACCGGGCCCTTGCCTTGAATACAAGCATGAGCGAGGCCATGGGGGCTGCCGTTGGTCAGGCAATAAGGCAGGAAATGGATGTAAAGGAGTTTGATGCAGTTTCAACGGGCAACTTGGCGGGGCGTTATATGGATGACCTGATGGCCATCAGGCAGGACCGATAGGAAGTGGGTCCGAAAAAAGTCCTTTGTACTACAAAGCGATGCCCTATTTACGAGGCTGCTGAGGAATTAGGCATGGACAATGCCACCATCGAGGCCACATGCCGAGCAGGAGCAACACCCTACATGAACGCACTGGTACGTCAGCTGAATCCCCGGCTCAGCTACAGGCTGAGGCAATTCCGGTCATCTGCAAGCGAGCCTTGTATGGAGGAAATTGTACTTGATTGAGGTTGTCTGAAAGGGCTGGCATGTGCCCAGCGATGCGGAATGAACAAAGTTGGTTAACTATGTTGTCTCACAGGGGTATCCCAATCAACGGGATAATCCCGATGGAGCTGGCAATGCATTGAAGTCCAAAAGGACAGATCCAGATCCCCTTCCAAGTAGCGTTCGCATTCAACGCATAAGGGGCTGGATATTTTTGGCTTCTCGGCACTTCCGGGCCGCAACCACCGCCCCGATGGGAGTTTCAACACCCTTGGTCCGCACAGCGGCTACTAGTCATCTACCGGGAACTCATCTACGCACGCATGGTAACCGAGCATGGGCCACCACTTCGGCAATTTGCTCCGCTACTAACTCGCTAAGTAATTCGGCTTCAGCCTCTGGTGTGTCCGTGATCTGGATTAATTTGGTTATTTGACAATTTGATTTATTTCTATTTGGCACAACACCAATCTTCCTGATGACACCGTAAGAACTTAATTACATCTTTCAGGTCCGGAAAAGTCAGTCCAATACCTGCATGATCTGATTGATGATTATCAGCCACCATTCAAAAGCATTGAAGAAATGGATGGGTATATTTTTGTATACACCTCCCCGGATCTTGCTAAAAATGTTTTCAAGCAGCTATACGACAACCTTTATTATCAACACATTGAACTAATCTGTCACCCGGATGGTGTTTTTGTTTAGAAGGATGTACTGTTTTTTGGGGTTGTAAGGTTTTGTGTGGCAATGAAAACCAATGGCAGGCGCTGTAGCGGGTGTTTTTTAAGTTTTCAACCTTAACTACTGCTTTTAGTATGCCAAATAAAGTAAGCCGCCTAAAGAACATTTTGTAAACGGCTAATTATTTAGCTCCACATCCAGTACCCGAACCAGGAACCCTCTGATTAATCCCGTACGTACGTGCCGATAACCAACTGACATATACGAAAAAACCCACCAACATTTTGCCTGTCAGTGGGTTTCAAAAAAAGCTCCCCCTCCTGGACTCGAACCAGGGACCCTCTGATTAATCCCGTACTTGCGGGACTCTAACCATCTGACATATACAAAAAAACCCGCCAACATTGTGCCTGTCAGTGGGTTTCAAATAAAGCTCCCCCTCCTGGACTCGAACCAGGGACCCTCTGATTAATCCCGCACCTGCGGGACTCTAACCAACTGAGACAAAACCCCGTCAAGTCCTTTTCCGGTAATAAGCTTTTCGATAAGCCTTCGGCTTTTCTGTTTTTTAATGAAGCGTTCAATTTTCAGGGCTTCGCCCCTGTTTGAGCCGCATTCAAAAACAACTTTAACTTCCCATGGGCGGTGTTTGGAGGTATAGGTAACCCGACCCGAAGAATTATGTTCCTTAAACCGCTGATTCACATCATCGGTATGACCAA
>SLRE01000149.1 GCA_007131125.1 Bacteroidales bacterium
CCCGCGAGAATCCTGATATTTTACAATGTGGCTAACAGAAAAACGCTGATTTATTAAAAAAAATTTTAATCATTTGTTGCAGGAAATAAAATTTTATTTAAATTTGGTCTAAATAAAAATAAGACCCAAAAAGACCTGCTATGAAAAGATTAATTTTTACCGCGATATTCGGCTTTTTTCTTTTGGCCGGCACCGGCATGACGGTACATGCCGAGGAAACAAAAGAAAAGAAAGAAACCGCAGAAGCCAAGGCATGTTGCTCCAGTGCAACCGCTGAAAATACGGCTGAAGCTGCCTGTGGCGACAAAGCCAAAGCCACTGCAGAAAAAACTGGTTGTGACAGTGAAGCTGCAGCCGTGCAAACCGTTCAGGAAACTTCCAAAGCAGGAGGTTGTGGCGGTTGCTCCAATGTGCAATCAGCACAAATTCCCAGCACAATCCCGGGCGAGTGCCGCAAACTCCCCTCCGGAATAAATAATCGTGCTGAAAACAGATAATTTTTCCCTTCATTTTTTTAATCTCCTTGTTATTATTTCGTGCATAAGTTGTTTGGCCCTCCCGAAATTCGGGAGGGTTTTTTATTTTTGCCCAAAAACCAACCCATGGAACACAACATTAAACCCGGCACAAAAGGTCATCTGGAAATGACCGTGAAGGAAAAGGATACGGCAGCAGCCTATGGTTCAGGCCTGGTAAAGGTGTTTGCCACCCCGGCCATGATTGCCTTAATGGAAAACACAGCCCACAGCAGCGTTCAGCCGCTTTTGCCGGAAGGTTACATGACCGTTGGCTTTGAAGTTAACATAAGGCATGTAAAAGCAACCCCGGTTGGGATGAAAGTTAGCGCGCAATCGGAATTGACTGAAGTTGACGGGAAAAAACTGGTTTTCACCCTAACTGCCCATGATGAAGAGGGGGAAATCGGCAAAGGAGTGCATACGCGCTACATCATTCACGGGGATAAGTTCATGGAAAAGGCCGGGGGAAAAAAATAAATTTTTCCTGCCCAAGCAAAAACCCCCGGGGCCTTCAGGCTCCGGGGGTTTTTAAATTGTCTTCCGTTGTAAGCCGAAGAGTCTATTCTTCTCCTGCCCTTATGCGGTCGGCCTGGGCATTGGCTTCATCAATTATTCGTTGTGCATTGGTTTCTGCTTCGGCCTCGATCTGGTCGGCACGGCGGTCGGCTTCGCGTATCAGGGCTTCCCCGGTGCGCCTTGCCGCGGCTTTGGCAATGGGGCCGGAAGCTTCATCTTCCAGCTTTTTGGCCTGGTCGCGGGCTTCCTGCCTTACGGCATCGGCGGCTCTTTTCCCTTCCCTGCGTATCTGTTCAGCCCTTTGCTCTGCCTGCCTTATCACCTGGTTCGCACGGCGGTCAAGTTCCTCCTGGGCTCTCTCCCGCGCATCGTCAATGGTTTCTTCCACACGATCCTCTACCTCATCGCGCACCCGGTCCACTTCTTCCCGGATACGGTCTTCGGTTTCCCGGATAAGGCGTTCTGCTTCCCCTTTCAGTTGATCACCAACATCATCCATCATGCCACCAAGGTGGAAAGATACTTCAGGGTCGGTAAAGGTACCTTGAATTTTAACATCCAGGTTAACGGTTTCGCCAGGGGTAATGGTAACACCCCGGTCGGCTGCACGGCCTATGAGGTTGTTGAGTACCTGGTTGGCCTGGGTGCCGAATTGTTCCCTGGGGACCTGCACCTGCATCACGTAATCTATGCGTTGGTCAAAGTAACTGCTCCCGGCAATTTCGGCCCTGGATTGCCCGAATCGAATATTAAAGGGATCCACATCCACCTTTCCATCGGCAAAACTAAATCGCAGGGACAAATCCCGAATGGGGATCTCTCTGAAAAGGTCAAGCCGTAACTGGTCGGCCAGTTTCACCATTGCCGGGCTGTTTTCCACCACCACCGATGAGGACCGGAAGCTGCCGCTTCCCGAAAGGGTTTCCAGGAGGGGCTCAAGATGCTCATCAAGGATAGTATTCAACTGTAGTGTTGAAGAAAAACTACCCGATGCATATTGCCCGATAGGAGCAAGCACCTGGACGGTATTAAAGGTGTTGAAGGTTTCATTGATATCAAAGCCGCTGATATTCAGGCCAAAGTTTACTTTTGGCAGGTCTTCCCGGGTATCGTATGAGCCATTGAGCACCAGGTTGCCTCCAAGCAGGTTCATGGCAAGGTTATCCATAACGGCCTGTTGCTCGCCAATCCTTACCCGCCCGTTGACACCGGAAATCTCCATTTCACCAAACACCAGGTTTTGCACCCTGCTTCTTAGGGAGAAGTCGATGTTTTCAGGAATTTTGATCACGGAAAGCTGCATGGGTTCGTCATCCGGGGTTTCGTCTTCAGGAATCTGGTCCATGAGCTGGTTGAGGTTCAGAAATGCAGAGCGGGTTTCAAAGGAACCTCTGAGCAGCTGCCCATCGAACAGGTATCCAAGAAGGTTGTCAATGCTTCCAGTGGCAGACAGGTCACTCTCCCCGAAAGAGGATTCAAAGGCTTCCAGGCTCATGCGTTCGGGCCTGAAGCGGAAATCAGCTGTTTTGATTTTTACCCCGAGGGGAAGTTCTTCACTCACATAGTCCAGTTCCTGCACCTGCAGACGTCCGCTGGCATGAAACTCCCGGTAACGGCCAGCTTCGATGGAGGAAAGGCGACCACGGGCTTCCAGGTTGCTGGTAATGATTCCGCTAAGGGATTCTCCCGGTTCAAGGGGGTAAAAATTTTCTACCTGGGAAAGGTCAATCCTTCCAGCGAGGGCGGCATCTACCTGTGGGTCACTGACAGGGGTTTTCAGGTTCAGGCGGGCATCAACCGGGTTTCCGGCAAGGTTCATTTTAAATACCGGTATGTCCACTTCGGTAAGGTCGGCATCTTTACCCGGGTTGATGATACGGGTAGAAATCTGCACCCCCGTGACGGCTCCGGGAAGGTCGGGATATTGGAATCTTCCGTTTTCAACGGCCAGGGTAAGGCCAAAGCCCGGGATTTCATCCTCGGTAAACAAGCCATTAACAAAGCCTTCCAGCTCGAGGGTTCCGGAGGTTTGTACCGATTCAAAATCTTTGGTATAAACTGCGGGCACCAGGGAAAGAAAATGACGAAACTCCGACTGCTCGGCCGCGAAGGTAAAGTCCATCAGCATCCCTTCTTCCGGCATACCAAACACACCGTCGAATTTAACGGGCAGTTCATTAAGCCTTAGGCGGTTATCCCGGAAAGTAAACATAAAGTTATTTAAATCGGCATCTATGGCGGCTGTGAGGTTAACGGCAACCCTGTTCAGGATGGGCATTTTGTCGTACCGCATGCTGAAGGCACCGATGGTGGCATTGCGGGTAGAAATGGTGGTAAGGTCCTGGGTGAGGTCGCCCCTGAGGGTGGCATTCAGGTTATCGGCCGTAATATAGGTAGTGGCAAAATCATCATAATAAACAATGTTGCCGTTGCGTATCTGAACCCGCTGCAGGGTCAGCTGAAAGGTAAAAGGCTCCGCATCTTCCGGCCTTTCCGGCGCGTCCTCATCCACAATGGCAATATCCCAGTTGGCGGTGCCATCGGGCAGGACCCTGATGTTAAGATTTGGGTCATCCAACCTGATGGTGTTTATTTCGTAACCATTGCCACGGATAAGACTGAACACATCGATGGAAACGAAAAAGCTGCCGATATCTGCCAGGGCAACCCCTTCAAATTCATCCACTCCAACCACCTTCACATCATTAACCCTAAGAGAAACATTGGGGAAGTTTCTTATCAGCGAAATCCGGAAGGTGCCGAAATCCACCTCGGCATTTACGTTCTGGTTAATTTCGTACTTAACGCGCTCTACAATCTGCCCTTTAAAGGCAAAGGGGAGCACAATCAACAGCAATAGCAGGGAGGCTAATGCAATGAGAACGATTTTAATAATTTTTCTGAGCATACTGGTACTTTTTTTCACCTTTTCGGGGAGCCGATATTTCCCGGGAGGCTTTGGTTAATAAAAGTTTGAACGCAAAATATTTTTTTATGTTATTGAAGCTGCTTTATTCAGTAAAATATGGTCGGCGATTACCAGGGCGGCCATGGCTTCCACAATGGGTACTGCCCTGGGTACCACGCAAGGGTCGTGCCTGCCTTTTGACGATAGTCTCACGGGTTTGCCATCCCGGTCAATTGTATCCTGTTCCTTTGCAATGGTAGCTACCGGTTTGAAGGCCACCCTGAAAATAATTTCTTCACCATTGGAGATTCCCCCTTGTATTCCCCCGGAAAAGTTGGTACGCGTGGTTACGTTGCCTGCTTCATCCCGTACAAATGCATCGTTATGTTCAGATCCTTTCATGGCCGGGGCTTCAAACCCGCTGCCAAAATCAAATCCTTTGGTGGCATTAATGCTGAGCATGGCATGGGCCAGGCATGCCTGCAGTTTGTCAAACACGGGTTCTCCAATTCCGGCAGGAACCCCTTTAACCAGGCAGGTGATCAGTCCGCCGGTGCTGTCTCCTGATGCTTTCAATCCTTCAATAAGGTTGACCATGGCTTCAGAGGCTTCGGGGTCAGGACACCTGACGGGGCTGACTTCTACCTGTCCGGAGGTAATTTTATCTTTTTGCAGGGAAGCCTGGATGGGTCCGATCTGGCTGACCCAGGCCCGGACCTGGATGTTTTGTTTTGCCAGCAGCATTTTGGCCAGTGCACCGCCTACCACCCTTGCAGCCGTTTCCCGGGCCGAAGAACGTCCGCCTCCACGGGGATCGCGAATGCCGTATTTTTTTTCATAGGTGTAGTCGGCATGGGAGGGGCGGTAAAGGTTTTCCAGGTGAGCGTAATCTTCGGGGCGGAAATCCCTGTTGCGGATCAAAAAAGCAATGGGGCTGCCCAAAGACTTCCCGTTAAATATTCCAGACAAAAAATCCACGGCATCGGATTCTTCCCTGGGGCTGGTAAGGTTGGATTGTCCCGGCCTGCGCCGCATAAGGTCGTGTAATACCCTGGAGAGATCCACCTCAATTCCGGCGGGAAATCCATCCAGAACGCCACCCACCCCGGTACCGTGGGACTCACCAAACGTGGTTAGCCGCAAGTGTTTTCCAAAAGTGTTTCCAGCCATACAACAAATTTACATTTAATTTGGCTTATTTATTAACCATTCGGTGCGGGTAGACATAATTTTTTTGAAACCCCCGAAAGAGTCCTGGTTTTGCCAACAAACCACTCCCCCCATTCTGTGCCAAGCAAAAATACAGGCAAGCTGTCAGTTCCCGGCAAACACAATCCACTTATTTTTTGTTATTTTTGTAGCTTACCTTTAATTAAGTCCAACCCATATAAATTTTTAACGAACAAGAACAACAATGAAAAAAACTTTTTCCTTTACCATAACAAAATTATTACTAAGCTTCCTTCTTTTTGCAGGCTTTGCCCATGCGCAGATCACAACCGATCCACCTCTTCCCACAGCAAACAGTGAGGTAACCATTACTTTTGATGCAACCCAGGGATCTGGCAGCATGGAGGGTTACACCGGTGATGTTTATACACACACAGGTGTGCGAATAGAAGGAGTTGGCAACTGGCAATACGTAATCGGCAACTGGGGCGATAATGACGTACAGCCAAAGCTAACCCGCATTGGCACCGACCTTTACGAACTGGTTATCAGCCCTGATCTTTACGATTTTTACGGCGTTCCGGAAACCGAGACCATTACCGGGATGAACTTTGTTTTCAGGGCGGCTGAAAACGCACCCCAGACCGAAGACCTTTTTGTCGAGGTTGTGGAGGAAGGCTTAATGGTAGCCATTTTTTCACCTGTAGGTTTACAGCCCATAGTAGAGCTTAACGAAGAGGTGCCCATTCATGCAGCCGCCAACGAGTCGGACTCCCTGTCTCTTTTCGTTAACGAAGAGTTAATTGCCACCACCCAAACGCCCGAACTTTTTTACGACTGGATGGCCGATGATTACGGGCGTTTCGACATTCAGGTGGTTGCCTACGGGACTGAAGGGGAAACTGCCGAAGCCGAAACCTATTTCTATGTCAGACCTGAGGTGCCCGTTGCCGAACTTCCCGAAGGTGTGGTACCCGGCATCAACTACATTGACGAAAATACCGTGACACTGGTATTGCATGATCCTCCGGCTCTGAAGGAATACGTTTTTGTGATCGGCGACATCCTTGATTGGGGTGTGGGAGAAGATAATTACATGAACCGCACCCCCGACGGAACCCATTACTGGATTACCTTTGATGACCTTACCCCCGACACCGAATATGCTTTCCAGTATTATATTGACGGGGAGTTGCGCCTTGCCGATCCCTACACCCACAAGGTGCTTGACCCCCTGGATCAGTATATTGACGATTTTAACTACCCCGACCTGATGCCATATCCTGAAGGGAAAACTTCGGGCAATATAAGCATCATGCATCCCGGCCGCACTCCGTACGAATGGGAAGTAACGGATTTTACCCCTCCGGCTGAGGAAGACCTGGTAATTTACGAGTTGCTGGTGAGGGATTTTGTGGAAACAAGTGCCATCAAAACGGTGATGGACTCACTGGATTACCTGCAAAACCTCGGAGTGAATGTTATTGAGCTGATGCCGGTCAACCAGTTTGAAGGCAACATTTCCTGGGGTTATAACCCCTCTTTTTACTTTGCCACCGACAAGGCCTACGGCACAAGGGAAGATTACAAAAGGTTCATTGACGAATGCCATAAGCGGGGCATTGCCGTTGTATTGGATATTGTGCTGAACCACTCTTTTAACATGTCTCCCCTGGTGCAGATGTATTTTGATCCCGGTGCAGGAGACTGGGGACAGCCCCTGCCTGAGAACCCATGGTACCTGGAAACCTGCCCGCACCCGCCATGGTGCTGGGGGCAAACCTTTGACCAGGAAAGCGAATACACAATTGAATTTTTCGACAGGGTAACCGAATACTGGCTTACAGAATTCAAGGTAGACGGCTTCCGGTTTGACTTCACCAAAGGATTTACCAATGAACAGAGCGGCGGGCAGGGCTGGAATTATGATGCCGACCGCATTGCAAACCTTAAGCGCATTGCCGACCATGTTTGGAGTGTTAACCCTGATGCCTACGTTATCCTGGAGCATTTTACCGAAAATGCCGAGGAAAAGGAACTGTCAGAATACGGAATGATGCTTTGGGGCAACATCACCTACAACTACCAGGAAGCAGCCATGGGGTGGCTGGATGAAAGCAATTTCGACTGGATTTCTTATACCAACAGGGGCTGGGATGATCCCCACCTGATCGGTTACATGGAAAGCCACGACGAAGAGCGGATTATGTATAAAAACCTTACCTATGGTAATTCTAATAATCCTGCCCACGATGTGAAGGACCTCACTACGGCATTAAGAAGGGCCGAGCTGGTGGCTGCGTTTTATTTCCCAATACCCGGCCCGAAAATGATCTGGCAGTTTGGGGAGCTTGGCTACGACTACTCCATTAACCACTGCCAGGACGGAACCATTGACGATGGCTGCCGTACCGACCCCAAGCCCATTCGCTGGGATTATTATGATGACTGGAGGCGCAAAAGGGTATATGATATTTACTCCCTGCTGGCCAACCTTAAAACTTCGGAGGAGGTGTTCCGCACCACAGATTATTCTCTGAGCCTTGACGGTGCCATGAAGCGTATTCACCTGAACCATGAAACCAATAACGTGACCGTTTTGGGCAATTTTGATGTGGAGCAGGGAGAGATCAACCCCAACTTCCAGCAAACCGGAACCTGGTACGAGTACTTCAGCAGGGAAACCCTGGAAGTTACCGATGTCAATCAGCCCATTGAACTGGAGCCGGGAGAATACCGTCTTTACTCCACTGAAGAATTTCCCGACCATGGCCTTCCGCTGAGCGCTCCTGCAGTCTCCAATCCTGAAAACCTCAGCTTTGCTGCTTATCCCAATCCGGCCCGGACCAGCCTGACCATAAGCGCTGAGCTTGAAATGAAGCAGGTAAGGTTGATGGATGTGACCGGAAGAACCGTTTTGATAAAGAATCCCGGCAGCACCATGCTCACCCTGAATGTTGACGGATTTCCCGAAGGAATTTATTTCCTGCAGGTAGAGACCGACAGCGGAGTTGCTGCGAAAAAAATACAGATCAGCAGGTAAGCTTTTCATTGATTAAAAGACCAACCCACCCGGATGCTCCTTGTGTTTTGGAGAAAGTTCCGGGTGGGTTTTTCTTTTTGTGTAAATTTGCCGCGACAGAAAAAAACCAAAGTAACGGCAACACAAACCTAAACCAACTTCATGCAAATCATATCTTATAATGTAAACGGCATTCGTTCGGCAATCAATAAAGGTTTTCTGCAATGGCTTGAACGGGACTTGCCGGATGTGGTATGCATACAGGAATCCAAAGCTCACCCGGAGCAGGTGCCGGTTTTTCATTTCCAGGAAATGGGCTATCACAACTATTGGTTTTCAGCAAAGAAAAAGGGCTACAGCGGGGTGGTGATCCTCAGCAGGCAAAAGCCCGACCATGTGGAGTATGGCATGGGCAACCATGTTTATGATGATGAGGGACGGCTGATGCGGGCAGATTTTGGAGACCTTTCGGTAATCAGCGTATATCACCCCAGCGGTACCACGGGAGAAGAAAGGCAGGCCTTTAAAATGAAATGGCTGGATGACTTTTATGATTATATGCTCGAACTGAGAAAAACGCGCCCTAACCTGGTCATATCGGGAGATTTTAACATTTGCCACCAGGCCATCGACATCCACGATCCGGTAAGGAATGCCAAAACCTCCGGGTTTTTGCCCGAAGAGCGCGAATGGGTTTCACGCTTCCTGGATGCGGGTTTCATTGATTCTTTCCGTTTTTTCGTTAAAGAGCCAAACCATTATTCATGGTGGAGTTATCGTGCCAATGCCCGCCCGCGCAATTTAGGCTGGCGTATCGATTACAACATGGTAAGCAACAACCTGAAAGACGACCTGAAGGCAGCGGGTATTATGCCGGAAGCCGTGCATTCCGACCACTGCCCTGTATGGGTGGAACTCAATCACCGGTTTTAAAATCCCATTGGGTTATCCAAAACAATAAAAGGTTTTTTATACTTTTGTGTGACCAAAAAACAGCAGGCCCCTTTCATCCTGCGGAAAATACCCGTATCGAAACCCTTCAATCCGTAAAACTCATGAAAAAAAACCTGATCTACACCCTGATGATACTTTTCGTAGTGGGCTCATCCTGTGTGCCGGCCCGCAAATTTGAGGACCTTCAGGAGCGCCATCGAAACGCTGAAGCCGAAAACCAGCAGTTAAAAGATCAAAACGAAACGCTTTCTTCGGAGAACGAGGAGCTGCAGGACCGCCTGGCCCGGCTGGAAAAAGCACGGGAAGACCTTGCAAATGACACCACCCGCTATGGGCGGCAGCTGCGTTTGATCAACCAGCATTACGAGCAGCTTAATCAATCTTACAAAAACCTGATGGAACAAAAGGAAAAACTCCTGGAAGGAAAGTCCGTGGAAACCCAGCAGATCCTTGCACGCTTACAGGAAACCCAGGAAGACCTGCAGCGAAGGGAGGATGAGTTGAGGGCCGCTTCCCGGAAAATGGATGAAAAAGAGGTTAACCTGAACCGTTTAATGGCAGAGATCAGTGAAAAGGAGGTGCGTTTAAACGAACTGGAGGACATTCTGAGCCGTCAGGATTCGGTGGTAAATGCCCTCAGAAATACGGTTTCCAATGCATTGCTCGGGTTTCAGGACAATGGGTTGTCTGTAGAGATTAAAAACGGAAAAGTTTATGTTTCCCTTGAGGAGAGCCTGCTTTTTGCCACAGGCAGCACCCGGGTTGACTCCAGGGGAGAGTCGGCCTTAAAGGAACTGGCAGCAGTGCTGGAAAAAAACCCTGACATCAATGTGCTGATCGAAGGGCATACCGATGATGTCCCATTCAGGCCGGGAAGCCAGATCCAGGACAACTGGGACCTGAGTGTGCTCAGGGCCACTGCCATTGTCAGGATTCTGAAAAAACACGGGAAAAACATTGATCCCCAGCGGCTTACTGCTGCGGGCCGTGGAGAATTCCACCCACTCGATCCGGATAAAACCGCTGAAGCCAGGGCAAAGAACCGACGTACCGAGATCATCCTTACACCCCGGCTTGATGAACTTTTTCAGATCATTCAAACCAACTGATAACAGCACTTAAGTAATTGTAATAACTCAAAGCCGGGCTATCTCCCGGCTTTTTTTGTGTCCATCCAACAAGTTGTGAAAAAATATCTTCAAGTGGTTTTTATATAACGCCTAATTTATTTTAACTTTACCTGCAAACCAAACCAAATCACCATGAAGAAACTCAACCTCAACCTCGACAACCTGGAAGAATTGCTTCCCGAAGACTTCACCCCTCAGCAAAAGGCCAAAGCCAAAACCCTTTTTTACAAGGAAATGGCCCTTAAAGCCCACCGGTTTTACAACGGAAAAATGCAAACCCTTCCCAAAGCGCCCGTTTTGGGGTTCAACTGGTTCAATGCCTGGTATACGCCGGGGGTTTCCAAAATTTCCACCACCATACGCGAAAACAACGACACCTCTTACGAGATTTCCAACCGCGGCAACCTGGTTGCCGTTGTAAGCGACTCCACCCGGGTGCTTGGCGACGGTGACTGCACGCCTCCCGGTGGATTAGGCGTTATGGAAGGAAAAGCTTTTCTGATGAAATATCTTGGCGGGGTGGACGCCATTGCCCTTTGCGTTGACAGCAAGGGAAAAGACGGGAAGAATGACCCGGAAAAGGTGATAGAATTTGTTAAGATGTGCCAGCACAGCTTTGGAGCCATCAACCTGGAAGACATATCGCAACCTAACTGCTACCGGGTACTGGACGTTCTTAGAGAGGAATGCGACATACCGGTTTGGCACGACGATGCCCAGGGAACGGCTTGTGTAACGCTTGCCGGATTAATAAATGCCCTGAAGCTGGTGAATAAAAAAATTGAAGATGTTAAAATCGTTTATTTCGGGGCCGGGGCTTCCAATGCCACCATTGCCCGCATTGTAAATGCTGCAGGGGCCGATCCCGCCAAATCCATCTTGTTTGACTCCAAAGGTGCCCTGCATACCGGGCGCAAGGATATTGAGGACGACAAGCGCTTTTACCGCAAATGGGAACTTTGCCGGATTACCAACCCCGACAAGGTCGAAACCATGGAAGAAGCCATGAAAGGGGCCGATGTGCTCATTGCCCTTTCAAAGCCCGGCCCGGACGTGGTAAAAGAGGAGTGGATACGCTCCATGAACCAGGACAAGCCCATTGTTTTTGTTTGTGCCAACCCGGTTCCTGAAATTTATCCTTACGCAGCCAAAGAAGCCGGCGCATACATTGTGGCCACGGGAAGGGGAGACTTTCCAAACCAGGTCAACAACTCGGTCGGCTTTCCGGGTATCCTTAAAGGAGCCTTGTTGGTAAGGGCCAGGAAGATTACCGACAACATGGCCATTGCCGCAGCAGAGTCCATTGCCAAATTTTCCGAGAAGAGGGGCATCAACCCCGAAGACATTATTGCCAAAATGAGCGAGTCGGATGTGTTTCCTTATGAGGCAGCCGATGTGGCCATGCAGGCCATCAAAGACGGAGTAGCCCGCAAGGAGATGACCTGGCAGGAGGCTTACGACCTGGCCAAAAAAGACATTGAGCATGCCAGGAAAACCACACACTTTCTGGTAGACCACGGCCTTATTGCGCAACCTCCCCTGGAGCTGATCCATGAAGCCCTGAATGCTGCCATTGAAAACGTGAAAAAGGCGACCTAAACAAAAGGTTTTTTTTCTCTTTTTTATTTCTTTTCAATTATTACTTTTGCAACGTTTTTCCGCTCTCACCGTATAAAAACTTAAACGGGGAGGGCGGAAAACTTATTCCCCAAAAGACACATCCTAATGATTGCATTTATTGAAGGAACCGTAGAGGAAAAAAACCCCGCCTATTGTATTATCAATTGCCAGGGGGTTGGCTACATGCTGCACATTTCGCTGAATACCTATTCCGGTATTCCGGATTCGGGCAAGGTAAAGGTCCATACCCTTCAGGTGATCCGTGAGGACGCCCATACCCTCTTTGGCTTTGCTGATAAGGACGAGAAAGAATTGTTCAGGCATCTGATCTCGGTTAGCGGAGTCGGACCCAACACCGCAAGGATGATCCTTTCCTCTATGTCTCCGGCAGAGGTAAAGACCGCCATTGTAAGCAACAACATTTCGATATTGCAATCCATTAAGGGAATCGGTGCCAAATCGGCCCAGCGCATTGTAGTAGACCTTAAAGACCGCCTTGAAAAGGAGGGTGTGCTGGAAGACGAAAATCTGATATTGGTAAACAATACTATTCAGGAAGAAGCGTTATCAGCATTAGTAATGCTTGGGTTTGCCAAGAGTTCGGCCCAAAAGGCTATATCATCGATCCTTAAACAGAAACAGGGAGCCGTTATTTCGGCAGAGGACCTTGTGAAGGAAGCATTAAAAAATTTCTGATCCGGATTCTATTAAATAGTTATTCATTGGTGCTAGTAAGGCTTTTTATCTCTTTTCCATTTTTTTTCCGGTGTGTGATTCCTGCAATCCTGGGCACTGTGCTCATTGGTGCCGGCAACAAAAGTGCTGCTTTTACCCCAAAAGCCAATCTTGCCATACTCAATACCGACACCATTCAACCCCTTCCCCCTATTGACCTGCCCTTTCCCTTTACGGATGCAGATCCTTACGACCTTAAAGGCACCCCTTCGGGCGGACTGTATTTTACGGATCCCCCCAATGTAACCACCGAAATTACCTACGACCCTGACACAGGTAATTACATCAAAACCAGGAAAGTTGGGGATATGGTGATTGGCCGTCCGGTTTATATCAGCTTTGACGATTACCTTCAATACGACATGGACCGGGGGCTTCAAAAGTACTGGAGGGAAAGGTCACAGCCCCAGACTTTTGAAAGAAGGGATGGAGTTATCCCGGAAATATATATTGGAGGAGAGTTTTTCGATCGCATATTTGGAGGCAGTACCATTGACATCCGGCCTACCGGTTCGGCAGAACTTATTTTCGGGGTTATGTCAAATTACCGGGAAGACCCTGCCCTGGATGAAAAGCGTCGCCGCACCACCAACTTCGATTTCCAGCAAAAGATACAGTTAAGTGTGGAAGCCAAAATCGGTGAAAAGATCGAGATCAGCAGCAATTACAATACCGAAGCTTCCTTTGATTTTGAAAACAGAATGAAGCTCGAATACCGCGGCACCGAAGACGAAATACTACAGCTGGTGGAAGCAGGTGACGTAACCCTTCCCCTGCCCGGCTCTTTGATATCGGGTACACAGGGACTTTTTGGTTTCAAAACAGAAATGCGTTTCGGCAATACCACCATAACCAGCATCTTCTCCCAGCAAAAAACCGAAACCTCCACCATTGAAGTTTCGGGAGGGGCCCAAACCACCGAATTTGAGCTCGACGCCCTTGATTACGAATCAAACCGCCACTATTTCCTGGCCCAGTATTTCAGGGATAATTATGACGAAGCCCTTTCCACCCTGCCGGTGGTTAGCTCCAATATCAACATCACCCGCATGGAGGTATGGGTTACCAACGTAGGGCCGGCCACCGAAGACAACCGCAACATTGTCGGTTTTGCCGACCTTGGCGAAGTGGAACCCTATAACGAAAACCTGGAACCCCATCATACCATGGGGCCTACCAATGAATCCAACAACCTGTACCAAAGCATGCTGGGAACTCCCATACGGGACATCAACCAGGTAAACACCTACCTCTCACAAAGGCCCGAAGGTTTTGTATCAGGCGTGGATTTTGAGAATGTGGAAAACGCCCGCAGATTGCGTTCCAACGAATATACATTTAACAGCAAGCTAGGCTTTATTTCCCTGAACCAGCCCGTAAACCCCGACCAGGTTCTGGCGGTGGCCTTTCAGTATACCATTATCGGAGACACCACCACTTACCAGGTAGGTGAGTTTTCAAATGAAGTTTCTGCTCCCAACACCCTTATGGTTAAGCTTTTGAAAAGTACGGCCGTGGATACCCGTCTTCCCATTTGGGACCTGATGATGAAAAACGTTTACAGCCTTGGTGCTTTTCAGATCAACCGCCAGGATTTCAGGTTCAACATTTTGTATGAAAGTGAGGAGCTTGGTGTTCCCATCGGATTTTTAAAGGAAGGACCCATTGAGGGAGAACCTTTGATACGGGTAATGGGTCTTGACAACCTCAACACCCAGCTGGATCCTACCCCTGACGGAATCTTTGACTTTATTGACAATGCTGCCACCCAGGGAGGAACCATACAGGCCTCCAACGGAAGGGTCTACTTCCCGGTTGTGGAGCCTTTCGGCTCTCACTTAAGAAAGATGCTCGAAGATGAAGACCTTGGTGATAAGTATGCCTTTGATTCATTATACACCACCACCAAGTCCAGGGCACAGCAGTTTCCTGAAAAGAACCGGTTTTTTATGCAGGGAACCTATAAGTCGGAGGCCGGATCGGACATCCCCCTCAATGCCATGAACATTCCTCCTGGATCGGTGGTGGTTACCGCCGGTGGGGTGCCTCTTACCGAAGATGTGGACTATACTGTAGATTATACCCTCGGGCGGGTAAGGATCATCAATGAGGGAATCCTGAATTCGGGAACCCCCATTCGCATCTCCCTGGAAAGCCAGAGCCTTTTTAACCTTCAGACCAAAACCCTGATGGGGACCCATGTCAACCATCGCATCAGCGACGACTTCAATATCGGGGCCACCATCATGCGTCTTTCGGAGCGACCCCTCACCCAAAAGGTGAATTACGGGGATGAACCCATTGCCAACACCATTTGGGGGCTGAACACAACCTATACCACGGAGTCATTATTTTTGACCCGCATGCTTGATCACCTGCCTTTCTACAGTTCTACCACCCCTTCACGCATCACCTTCGACGGGGAGTTTGCCCACCTTATACCAGGGCATTCCCGCCATATCGGAAGCGCAGGAACGGCCTATATCGACGATTTTGAAGGGGCCAAATCGTCCATCGACCTGAGAAACGTTCAAAGATGGAATATTGCCAGCACGCCTCAACATCAAACCGAACCGGGCATGTTTCCCGAAGGGGCGCTGAATAACGATCTGGCTTTCCGTTACAATGTTGCCAAACTGGCCTGGTATGTGATTGACCCTCTGTTTACACGCAACAACAACCTCACCCCTTCCCACATCCGCAATGATGTGGAGCAGCGTTCCAACCATTTTGTAAGGGAAGTGCTTGAAAACGAGATTTGGCCGAACAAGGAAAGCCCCACCGGCATTCCCTCGCCCATTCCGGTGTTTAACATGGCTTTTTATCCCAGCGAAAGAGGACCTTACAATTACGATGTGGTTCCTTCGAGCTACAGCCGGGGTATGGGGCAGGACGGTTTTCTGAATGACCCTGAAACCAGGTGGGGTGGTATCATGCGCGGACTGGAAACCACCGACTTTGAGGCAGCCAACATCGAATACGTAGAGTTCTGGATGATGGATCCTTTCGTTTATGATGAGAACCACTCCGGGGGTGACCTTTACATCAACCTGGGAGACATCTCTGAGGATGTGCTGCGCGACGGAAGGAAAAGTTTTGAAAACGGTCTGCCCATTACCGAGGAAGTGGTAAATGTGGATACCACCGTATGGGGACGCGTTCCAACAGTGCAGGAAGTTGTGGATGCTTTTGACAACAACCCCGAGTCGCGCCAATACCAGGATGTGGGACTTGACGGCTTGAGCACAGAAGACGAACGGACCTTTTTTGCAGAAAATTTTCTTGATGTGATAGCCGCAACCCATGGTGAGGGCTCGGAAGCCTATGCCAAAGCCTGGGAAGACCCTTCGGCAGACAACTACCATTATTACCGGGGATCAAATCTCGATGCCGAAGAGGTGAGCATTCTGGATCGCTACAAAAGATTCAACGGTCTTGAAGGCAACAGCCCCACTGCAGAGCAGTCGCCCGAACCTTATCCCACGGCAGCCACCAACCGCCCCAATACCGAAGACATAAACCGTGACGGGACCCTGAATGAATCGGAACGCTACTTCCAGTACCGGGTAAGCCTTCGCCCCGAAGATATGGAGGTGGGACAAAACTACATCACCGATGTTATGGAAGCCAATGTAAGGCTTGCCAACAATGAGGTAGAAACCATAAAGTGGTACCAGTTCAAAGTTCCTTTGCGCGATCCCAACAGGCAGGTGGTTGGAAACATCCAGGATTTCAAGTCTATCCGCTTTTTGCGTATGTTCTTCAAAGGATTTGAAGAGCCCATTATTTGCCGTTTTGCCACCCTGGAGCTTATCAGGGGTACCTGGAGAACTTATGACCGTTCCCTTACCAGCCCGGGTGAATATGTTCCCATCGACAACGAAGACACTTCCTTTGAGGTTTTCACAGTTAACATTGAAGAAAACGGGCAGCGTTCCCCGATTCCTTATGTGTTGCCTCCGGGAATTGAGCGGGAAATAGACCTTGGTACCACCACCATGCAGCAGCGCAACGAGCAGTCCCTGGCCATGAGAACACGCAACCTCAAAGATGGGGATGCACGGGCGGTTTATAAAACTGCCAACATGGATATGCGGCAGTACCATCGCCTGAAAATGTTTGCCCATGCCGAGGCCGCAGGTGAACAGGAGGATCTGAACGACGACGACCTCACCGTTTTCATCAGGCTGGGTTCCGACTTTACCAACAACTATTATGAGTACGAAGTGCCCATGAAGGTGACTCCCTGGGGTACCAGCGCCTTAAACGACCTGGCCATCTGGCCCGAAGAGAACAATTTCGATATAGAGCTTTCCAAGCTCACCGATCTGAAACTTACCCGCAACAACCTCTCCAGGGATCCTACCTCAGGTGTAAGCATGAATGTGCCCTACAGCCAATACGACGGGAACAACAAAATGACTGTTGTGGGAACCCCCACCCTGAGTGATGTGAAAGTAATCATGATTGGGGTGAGGAACCCAAGAAGGACCTATAACAACCCCGGTGATGACGGTCTGCCCAAATCTGCAGAAATATGGGTAAATGAGCTGCGGCTTTACGATTTTGAGGACCAGGGAGGATGGGCCGCCAATGCCCGTGTGAATGCAAGGCTTGCCGACCTGGGCAACCTTACGGTGGCCGGTTATACCAGCACCCCGGGCTTCGGCGGTATTGAGCAAAGGGTAAACGAACGCCAGAAAGAGTATTTTTCTTCCTATGACCTGGCCACCAACCTGGAGCTGGGACGGTTTTTCCCCGAAGATTTCGGATTGAGGATCCCCATGCACTTCAGCTATTCGGAAAGCCTGAGCAACCCCCAGTACAACCCCTTAAACCCGGATATTCTTTTCCGGGACGATTTGGACTCCTATGAAACAAGTGCAGAAAGAGATTCCATTCGCCACCTGGCCCAGCATTATACCCGCCGCAAAAACCTGAACTTTACCAATGTTGGGAAAACACGCACCACGCCGGGTGCAACCCCAAGGCTGTGGGACATTGAAAATTTTGACTTTACCTACGCCTACACTGAATTGTACATGCGCAGTGTGGACATTGAATACGATCGCCAGAAAAGATGGAGAGGGGCCATTGGTTACAATTTCTCCACCAGCCCCAACAACGTCACCCCATTTTCCGGGATAGGATTTCTAAGCCATAGTGCTTTGCGGCTGATCAGGGATTTCAACTTTTACTATATGCCCAGGATGATCTCTTTCCGGACGGATATGGACCGGGGCTATGCCGAGTCGCTTATGCGCAACAAGAGCGATGCCATCATCATCCTGGAACCGAACTATGTGAAATCTTTTGACTGGAACCGCTTGTATGACCTTCGATGGGACCTTACCCGGGCCTTAAAGCTGGAATTTACCGCAACCAATAATGCCCGGATTGACGAGCCCCCGGGCCGGATAAACCGTGAAGACGATGACTACCGCGAGAAGCGCGATTCCATTATTCAGAACATCCGCAATTTTGGACGCACCACCTTTTATAACCATCGTGTGAATGCTACTTACAACATTCCCATCAATAAGTTGCCAATGCTGGACTGGATCAATGCCAATGCAGGCTATGCAGCTGATTTTGACTGGCTTGCGGCTCCACTTTCGGCAAAAGAGCTTGGCAACACCATTGAAAACTCCCAGACCAGGCGCCTGAACTTTAACGCCAACATGGTGAATCTTTACAACAAAGTTGGTTTCTTACGGGAGATCAACCAGCGCAGCCAGGCCCGACCCGGCGGTCAGCAAAGGGGCGGCACCCCGCAACGGCAACAAAGACCGGGCGATGAACGTGAAGAGGAAGAAGATGAGCGTCCCGATTATGCCCGCATGGTTTTCGATGGCTTTATGCGCGTTCTTATGGGGTTCCGCAACTTTACGTTTAATTATACCGAAAGCAATGGAATTCGCCTTCCTGGCTTCGAGCCCTCTCCCTCTATTTTGGGGCAGGATTGGGGCAAGATGGCACCGGGAACGGGCTTTATCTTTGGAAGCCAGCAGGACATCCGTCAACAGGCTGCCGAAGAAGGATGGATTACAGATGACCCAAGGCTGAACAACGCTTACATCACCAACCATACCCAGAACATTTCCGCCCGTTCCAATTTTGAGCCCCTGCCCAACCTCAGGATTGAGTTTACGGCAATGCGCAATTATTCCCGCAGCTACTCGGAATATTTTAAGTTCGACACCATCACCAACCGCTTTGATTCTTTCAGTCCCATGGAAACCGGAAGCTTCAGTATCTCTTTCCTTTCCATTGCCACGGTATTCGAGTCGGTTGACAGACGCTTTTACACCTCTGAGAATTTTGAGAATTTCAAAGATTACCGTTTTGACATCGCCATGCGCCTGGCCGAAGAAAACCCCAACTGGAGCGGAGCCATCAA
>SLRE01000305.1 GCA_007131125.1 Bacteroidales bacterium
GGCGGCAGCTGTCTTTCAAACTGGAGTTTGTGGAAAATATTTCCAATGCCCGGATATTGCTGGAAGGTGAACATGATTATGATCTGCTTATTACCGATTGGCTGCTGCCTGACGGTACAGGAGAAGAATTGCTTGAAATGCTCCATGATCAAAATGGAAAGCTTCCGGCAATTATGATCACAAGCCAGGGTAGTGAGGAACTGGCTGTAAAGTGTTTTAAACTGGGTGTGACGGATTACTTCACCAAAACCCCTCAGGCGTTTTCAAACCTGCCTCTTTCGGCCATGCGGGCCATCAGGGAACATGATAATGTAAGGCAAAGAAAAGTTGCCGAGGAGAGGCTTAGGGAAAGTGAAAGAAAATACCGCCTGATCACCGAAAATATCAGTGATATTGTATGGACCATTGATTTAAATACCAATACTTATTCTTATATCAGCCCTTCCATTTCCAACCTGGTAGGCTACGGGCCTGAAGACTTTAACGGCAATTCGCTGTTTTTTGCTCTGAGTCCCTTTTCTGCGAAAAAAGCCAAAGATAAAATCGAACATTTAAAGTCCCTTTCCGAAGCCGGGGAATTGGATCCGGAAGAAAAAATTGAACTGGAACTGGCTTTTGTACATCAGGACGGCAGCCTGAGGTGGGGCGAAACCAAAGGCTCTTTGTTAACCGAAGGGGGTGAATTAACCGGCATTACAGGGGTTACCCGCGATATTACAGATAAAAAGGCCGCGGAAGAGAACCTGCGCATACAGCAGATCTACTTCCAGACCCTGATACAACAGGCGCCCGTTGCCATTGCCATTTTAGACAAGGAAGACCGGGTGCAGCAGATCAATGAAAAGTTTGTTTCCCTTTTTGGGTTTAAACTTCCTGAAGTGAAGGGCCTCCCAATCAACGACTGCATTGTGCCTGAATATCTAAAAGAAGAAGGTAGCAGGTTGACCCACAGCGTTGCCGCAGGAAAGAATGTTTACCATGAATCGGTTCGTCAGGCCAAAGATGGAACCCTGCTGGATGTGCTGATTATTGGCGAACCTGTGGTTATTGAAGGTGAACAGGTCGCCGTTTTCGGAATTTACCAGGACATCTCTGAGCAAAAGCAAAGCCGTGAAGCACTGAAAAAACTCTCCGAACGACTTGTGATGGCTACCAGTGCAGCCGGTATCGGCATTTGGGATTATGACCTGAACAGCGGACAGATGGTATGGGAACCCCAGATGTATTCCCTGCACCATATGGATGTTACCGAAACCCGCGACCTGAAAAACGACTGGTTAAAATCTCTTCATCCCGACGACCGGGATGTCCTGGATTCGGTTTTGGAAAGCTGGAAAACCCGTCGCCAACCCCTGGAGGAGAATTACAGGGTAATCGGTAAGGATAACAACATCAGACACATTAAGATATTTGCATCGGTAGTGTTGGATGGCCAGGGCAAGTCATTAAGGCTGATCGGTATTTGCTGGGACAACACCCGGGAAATGGAACATGCCGAACTGGAGCGCAAAGTAGAGGTAGCCGACAAAGTGGCAAGCATCAAACAGCAATTCCTGGCCAATATGAGCCATGAAATCCGCTCCCCGATGACCGGCATTATCGGCATGACCGAGCTGCTCATGAAAACTCCCCTGGATGATAAACAAAAACACTACCTGGAAACCATCCATGCATCTTCCAATAGCCTGCTGACTATCGTAAACGATATTCTGGATCTTTCAAAGATTGAGGCCGGAAAGATGGAAGTCAAACCTTCGGTGTTTAACCTGAAAAAATGCGGGCAAAGAACTGTCGACCTGTTTTCGGCCCTGGCTGAACAAAAGAACCTTGAGCTCAGCTTTGATTTCGATCCGGAATTGCCTGAAATGATAAAAACTGACGAAAATCGTTTGGCACAGGTGGTCTCAAACCTGCTATCCAATGCCATCAAATTCACCGAAAATGGATTTGTCAAACTCTCCTGTTCCCTTGAAAATAATTTTGAAAATGACATGGAAATAAAGGTTGAAGTGGAAGATTCAGGGATTGGCATTTCCAGGGAAAACCAGCAGCGGTTGTTTAATATCTTTTCCCAGATCGATGGTTCCGATACCCGGAATTATGAAGGAACAGGTTTGGGTTTATCCATCTCCCAGAAGCTGGCCGGGCTCCTCGGAGGCAAAATTGGGGTGGAGAGCGAGCAGGGTAAGGGAAGCAGATTCTGGTTTATATTTAAAGCGGAAAATGTAAAGCAGGAGCCTCTGCCTGCAGCAACAGAAAGTGAACAAAAAGGGGAGTTGCCCCATTTACCTTACAAGGTGCTTCTTGTAGAGGATAAAAAGACCAACCAGATGGTACTTTCCTTGATGCTTAAAGAAGCAGGTGCAGAAGTGGTAATTGCCGACAACGGAGAGGATGCCCTTAAGAAATTCGTTCCCGGCCGGTTTGATCTGATCCTGATGGATATTCAAATGCCTGTGATGGATGGCATCACCGCAGTCAGGGAACTAAAAAGCCTTCACGGGCATGAAAAGGTACCGCCGATTCTCGGGTTGAGCGCCAAAGCCATGGAAGGGGATGCCGAGCATTATATTTCCCAGGGGCTTGATGATTACCTCACCAAGCCGGTGCCGGCCACCCGCCTGTACCAGAAAATTCAGCAATGGACCAAAATCAGGGGCCGCAGGCAGGATTATTAATCATCCCAACCAAACCAGGAATCCAGATCTCTTCTGTCTTTTTTTGTAGGTCTTCCGGCACCCCTGGCCCGGGCAGCCGGTTTGCTTTTGATCAGTTCCAGTTTGCGATACTCTTCCTCCGGAGTGAGGTCTTCCATATATTTGTCCACCAGTTTTGCACCTACCCTTTTTTTGAGTAATTCCACAACCCTGAAAGTTTGCGTAATGGGTCCCCGGTGAACGCTGACCACCATTCCCCGCTTCACCTCACGGGAGGGCTTAACCGCTTGCTCATCCACTTTGACTTTTCCCGAACGGCAGGCTTCGGTGGCCTGGCTCCGGGTTTTAAAGGCCCGCACCGCCCAAAGCCATTTGTCTATTCGGGGTGCATCGGATCTTTCCATTACTGGTTTATTTTTTCCGGAAATACAGTTTTATCGGTACTCCCCTGAAATTCCACTTTTTCCGGATCTGGTTTTCCAGGAAACGGGAATAAGGCTCCTTAATATATTGTGGAAGATTGCAAAAGAATGCAAACGAAGGATAATGGGTGGGTAACTGTGTGATGTATTTTATTTTGATGTACTTTCCTTTGGTGGATGGAGGAGGGGTGTTTTCAATCACCGGCAGCAGGGCTTCGTTTAGTTTGCTGGTGGAAATTTTCCGCTGTCGGTTGTTGAACACTTCCACAGCAGTTTCCATGGCTTTGAATATCCTTTGTTTATTTAATACCGATGTGAAAATTATGGGTACATCCTGAAAAGGAGCGGTCCTTTCCAGAATGGCTTTTTCAAATCTTTTCACGGCTTTATGGTCTTTTTCCACCAGGTCCCATTTGTTTACCAGGATCACCACCCCTTTGTTGTTGCGCAAAGCCAAGCCGAAAATATTGATGTCCTGGGCTTCAATGCCCTGGGTTGCATCCAGCAGTAAGAGGCAAACATCCGAGTTTTCGATGGCCCTTACCGAGCGCATTACCGAATAAAACTCAATGTTTTCCGTTACTTTTCCTTTTTTCCTGAGTCCGGCGGTATCCACCAGGTAAAAATCGAAGCCAAAACTGTTGTAATGGGTATAAATTGAGTCGCGCGTGGTGCCGGGAATGTCCGTAACAATATTCCTTTCTTTACCGATAAGGGCATTGATCAGGGAAGACTTGCCTACATTGGGACGGCCGATCACGGCAAACCTTGGCAGCTCCTCATCATGGGGTTCATCAGGGATCTTTTCCATGGTTTTTACCACCTCGTCCAGCAAATCGCCGGTTCCGCTTCCGTTGATAGAGGATACCGGGAAAACTTCTCCCATACCTAGCTCATAAAAATCACCGCTCTGCGCTATGATCTGGCTGTTGTCGGCTTTGTTTGCCACCACAAAAACCTTTTTTCCTCCCCTTCTCAGTATTTCGGCAACATCCTTGTCCATGGGGGTAATGCCCTCCATTGCATCTACAAGAAACAGAATAACCGTAGCTTCTTCAAGGGCCAGGTTTACCTGGTGGCGGATTTGTTCCTCAAAAACATCATCGGAACCCACCACATAACCTCCAGTATCAATTAACGAAAATTCCAGGCCGTTCCAGTCGCTTTTGCCATAGTGTCGGTCGCGTGTTACCCCTGCTGTGGGGTCAACAATGGCCATGCGCCTTTTGGTAAGACGGTTAAAAAGAGTGGATTTGCCCACATTGGGCCTTCCAACCAATGCAACAATGTTTGCCATAGGATTTTCGGTTATTTGAACGGGGCGCAAAGATACGCAAATTCAGCCGATTATTTACTGGTCAAGGTATCCGAAACGTTTTAAGTGGGCATCGCTTTCCCTCCAGTTTTTGCTCACCTTTACATGCAATTCCAGGAAAACCTTTTTGCCGATAAATGATTCCATTTCTTTGCGTGCCAGGGTGCCAATCTTTTTCAGCATCTTTCCCTGCTGCCCGATGATGATGCCCTTCTGGCTTTCGCGTGCCACGTGAATCACACTTCTGATCCTTACCAGGTTGCCCTCATCTTTGTAAGAATCTATAACCACCTCTACCGAATAGGGGATCTCCTGCTGATAGTTCATGAGGATTTTTTCCCGTATCATTTCGGCCACAAAAAAACGCATGGGTTTGTCCGTAAGGTCGTCTTTTGGGAAAAACGGAGGTGATTCCGGCAACAGTTCCAGTATCTTATCAAAAACCCGTTCGAGGTTAAAGCCCAGAAGGGCAGAAATGGGCAGTACCAGCCAGTCAGGGAAATTTTTCTTCCATTGTTCGCTTTTGAGCACCACCTGTTCCTGCGACCCAAGGTCTACCTTATTGATCAGCAGCAATACCGGTATGCCCGATTCCCTGATTTGTTTAAGGATTTCGTGATGGTCAAAATCTTTCTGAAGGTCAGTAAGCACGATAAAAAGGTCTGCATCTTCAAGGGCGGACTTGACAAACCGCATCATGTATTGCTGGAGCTTATAGCCGGGTTTCAGCACCCCGGGGGTGTCAGAAAAAACCACCTGGTAGTCATCCCCGTTTAATAACCCCATGATGCGGTGGCGGGTGGTCTGGGCTTTGGGGGTGATGATGGAAATTTTTTCCCCAATCAGTGCATTCATCAGGGTGGATTTTCCCACATTGGGGTCACCGATTATGTTAACAAATCCGGCTTTATGCATGAATCAATCAGGGGTTTTTGGTTTTGAAGGGCAAAGTTAGGTATTTTGCCAAAACATTGAAAAAACATTTGGCAGGGTATTTAAAAATCCTTACTTTTGCACCTGAATTTACACAACACACTGCGGGGTGGAGCAGAGGTAGCTCGTCGGGCTCATAACCCGAAGGTCGCAAGTTCGAATCTTGCCCCCGCTACAAAGAA
>SLRE01000211.1 GCA_007131125.1 Bacteroidales bacterium
AATATCGTGAGCTGGAGAAACAAACAAAAAAATATACTCCAGGAGCGGGAAGGCGAGAAGCTTACCTTTACCCCCATATTTATTGAAGCCATTGCCAAAGCACTGCGGGATTATCCCATGGTCAACATTTCGGTGGACGGTGATAAGATCATCAAACGCAAGAATATCAACATAGGAATGGCCGCCGCACTGCCCAACGGAAACCTGATTGTACCGGTCATTAAAAATGCCGACCACAAAAGCCTGTTAGGCATCACCAAAGAGGTAAATGACCTGGCCAACAGGGCCCGCAACAACCAGTTAAAACCCGATGAAATACAAGGGGGTACCTTTACCCTGACCAATTTCGGGACCTTTGGTGCCACCAGCGGTACGCCCATTATCAACCAGCCACAGGTAGGCATCCTGGGTGTGGGCATTATTGAGAAAAAACCCGTTGTCATTGAAACACCCCAGGGAGATACCATCGGCATCCGCCATCGCATGGTGCTTTCCCTTGCCTGCGACCACCGGGTAGTTGACGGCGCACTGGGAGGCATGTTCCTGAAGCGCGTTGCCGAATACCTGGAGAATTTCGACACCAGCCAAACCATCTGATTGGGATAATAAAAAAATCCTCCCTGAAAAGCCGCCGGAAATTTTATCCGGTGGCTTTTTACATTCACCTCCTTTAAAATCATTATTTTCGCAAAATAACAAACCCATTTGATCCTATTTAATTATGAAACTCAACCTGACCCGTCCGCTGGCTTTTTTTGATATTGAATCCACAGGTACCAATGTGGTTAAAGACCGCATAGTGGAAATATCCGTTTATAAAGTAATGCCCGATGGAAGCACCGAAAACTATACAAAACTGATCAACCCCGAAGTACCCATTCCACCGGAAGTTTCGGCTATTCATGGTATAAAAAATGAAGATGTGGCCGATAAGCCCACTTTTGCCCAGCTGGCACCAAGCCTTGACCAGTTCCTGCAAAACAGCGACCTGGCTGGCTACAACTCCAACAAGTTTGACGTGCCCATGCTCATTGAGGAGTTTTTGCGCTGCAACATCAATTTCGATATCAAAAAACGCAGGCTCATCGATGTGCAAAATATTTTCCATAAAATGGAACCCCGCACCCTGAAAGCGGCTTATAAGTTTTATTGCGGCAAGGAGCTGGTTGATGCCCATGAAGCAGAAGCCGATACCAAAGCCACTTACGAAATTCTGCTTGCCCAGCTGGAGCATTACAAGGATACCCGGTACGTTAATAAGGACGGGGAAGTATCTGTTCCCGTGGTCAATGACATGGATGCCCTGCATGAGTTTTCCTATAACCACAGCAATGCCGACCTGGTAGGCCATATCGGCTACAACCGCAGCGGCAAGGAAATCTTCAATTTTGGAAAATACAAAGGAAGGGTAGTTGAAGACGTGTTTAAAAAAGAACCACAGTATTATGACTGGATGATGAAAGCCGACTTCCCGCTCTCTACCAAAAACCTCATTCAGAGCATTATGTTAAGGAACTTTAACAAAGGAGGCATGCTGTTTAAAGAGTAAACATTTTTTCTGAAACATGAAAATCATCTGCATCGGCCGCAATTATAGGGAACATGCCAAAGAATTGAAAAATCCGGTACCCAATGAACCGGTCTTTTTTATGAAACCCGAAACCGCCCTGATTCGGGCAGGCCTGCCTTTTTTCTACCCTGATTTTTCAAAGAACGTACATTATGAAGCCGAGCTGGTGCTGCGTATCTGTAAACTTGGCAAACATATCCAAACCCGTTTTGCCCGTAATTATTTCAAAGAAATCGGTGTGGGTATTGACTTTACCGCAAGAGACCTGCAGGACCGCTGCAAGGAAAAAGGACTTCCCTGGGAAATTGCCAAGGCATTTGATGGTTCGGCACCGGTAAGTAAATTTTTGTCCATTACCCGGTTTTGTCAAGACAGCCACATCTCCTTTCACATGAATTTGAATGGAAAAACCGTGCAAAGGGGAAATACCGGGGACATGATATTTTCGTTCGAAGAAATTATTTCACATGTATCCCATTATGTAACCCTTAAGATAGGTGACCTCATTTTTACCGGCACTCCGGCCGGGGTGGGAGAAGTAAAAACAGGCGACCACCTGGAGGTTTTCCTCGAAAACGAAAAAATGCTTTCCCTGGATGTTAAATAAAACCGGACTGAACATTGCAAAAACTCCCCACCCAATATTATCTGCAGGATGATGTTACTGCCCTGGCAAGCAGCCTGATTGGGAAGGTTCTGGCAACCCGTATCAAAGGAGAAGAGGTCACTTCGGGTTTTATTACTGAAACAGAAGCTTATGAAGGGGTTACCGACAGGGCTTCCCATGCCCACGGAGGGAGGCACACCCCCCGCACCGCCACCATGTTTATGCAGGGTGGCATCGCTTACATTTACCTTTGCTATGGCATCCATCATCTGTTTAATGTAGTGACCAACCGGGAAGGGATTCCCCATGCAGTGCTAATCAGGGGCATACAACCCCTGGAAGGCATTGATGTGATGGCTTCCCGCACAGCAAAAAGCCCCCGGGAGCTGAAAAAAATCAACGGACCCGGGAAGATATCCAAAGCCCTGGGGATTACCACCCGGCTTGACCGTACACCCCTGAACGGTTCAACGATCTGGATTTCAAACAATGGTTTGGTAGTGCCCGAAGACAAAATAAAAAGAACCCCCCGCATCGGGGTGGATTATGCAGGTGGCCACGCCCGGTGGCCCTATCGGTTTTACTGGATGGCTTGATTAAGCAGGAGTCCTGAAGTTCTGAACAGTATAGTTTTTTGCGGAAGGATTATTCAGGCTGGTTTCTTTCCCGATTTCTTCACTACTTTTGCAAACCCATTTACTTTTTCAATTGCGGTGTCTATGAAACAACCCCTTAAGATTATTTTGCGTTCAGGAAAAGACCAGGCAGTAAAGCGGTTCCATCCATGGGTTTTCAGCGGAGCCATCAAAAAGATCCATGGAATGGCTGCTGACGGTATGCATGCCGAAGTTTTTTCCAACAAGGACGAATACCTTGGCTGCGGCATTTACCAGGATGCCACCATTGCCTTGCGCATCATGGCTTTTGCACCGGAACGTCCCCTCGCTTTCGGGGAGGATTTCTGGAAAGAAAAACTTTTTAAAGCCTATGAACTCCGGAAACTTGCAGGACTTACCGAAAATGAACAAACCAATGTTTATCGCCTGGTGCACGGAGAGGGCGACCACCTTCCGGGCCTTATCATTGACCATTACGACGGCAACCTGGTTATTCAGATCCACTCCACAGGTCTTTACGGTTTTCTGGAAACAATTGCCAATGCCCTGAAGGAAATTTACGGTAGTAATTTAAAAAGCATCTACGACAAAAGCCGTGAAACACTTCCTGCCGGTTTTTTCGACGGAAAAAAGGAAGGGGGATTCCTGTATGGCCATGCCGGAGAGGTAGTGGTTAAGGAAAACGGCCATGCCTTTGCCGTTGATATAGAGGCAGGACAGAAAACAGGTTTTTTTATTGACCAGCGCGAAAACCGCCAACTCCTCACCCGTTATTGCCGGGACAAAAAAGTGCTGAACACCTTTTGCTATTCCGGAGGATTTTCCGTTTATGGCCTTAAGGCCGGTGCAGCCTCCATGCACAGTCTCGACAGTTCAGCAAAAGCCATCGAACTCACCGAAAAAAATACTGCCCTGAACTTTGATACCACTGACAGGCACATGACCATTACCAAAGATGCCATTTCCTACCTGAAGGAAAGTACTGAAAAATATGACCTGATAATTCTGGATCCTCCGGCTTATGCCAAACATGTAAATGTACGCCACAAGGCTGTGCAAGGCTATAAGCGCCTGAACCTGGAAGCCCTGAAAAAACTTAACGGCAATGGGGTCTTATTTACCTTCAGCTGTTCGCAGGTTGTGGATCAGTCGCTTTTTCAGTCAACGGTTATGGCCGCAGCCATACAATCGGGGCGCAAAGTAAGGGTAATGCAGCAAATGACACAGCCGGCCGATCACCCGGTAAATATTTTTCATCCCGAGGGAAAATACCTTAAAGGCCTGGTGTTGCACGTCGATTAATTTCTTTATGCGGGAGGTAAACAACACATACAAAAGCATATGGGAGGTCTCCTATCCTATTATCATTGGGCTGGTGGCCCAGAATCTGATGGTGGTGATCGATACCGCCTTTTTGGGCCGGCTTGGGGAAATAACCCTGGGAGCAGCAGCAATCGGGGGTATCTTTTACCTCTGCCTTGTAATGCTTGGCACCGGCTTTTCGGTTGGAACGCAAATCATGATAGGCCGCAGGAACGGGGAAAGAAAATTCAGGAATATCGGCCGCATTTTCGATCATGCAGTTTACTTTATGACGGGGCTTGCCCTTGTGGTTTTTCTGCTGGTAACATGGCTGGCACCCGGGTTCCTTGGTTGGTTTCTTAGCTCGGAAGCGGTAATGGAAGAAAGCATTGTGTTCATTGGCTACCGCCGCTTCGGATTGCTGTTTGGGTTCCTTAACCTCTGCTTTCATGCTTTTTATGTGGGAATTGCCCGCACCATGGTGCTTTCTGCTGCAACCATCATCATGGCCCTGGTAAATATCTTCCTGGATTATTGCCTTATATTCGGGAACCTTGGTTTTCCACGCATGGGCATCGCAGGAGCAGCCCTGGCAACCAACATTGCCGAAGTGGTCACTTTTTTATTTTTCCTGGGCTGGTCATGGAAAAGCAAGAGCCTGTTCTTTTTTAAACTCTTCCGTTTTTTTAAACCCCGGCTGAAACTATACCGCAGGCTGTTGAAGCTTGCCGTACCGGTAATGTTTCAGTTTTTCCTTTCCTTTTCCGCATGGTTTGCATTTTTTATGGTTATTGAGCAAATCGGTGAAACCGCATTGGCTGCTTCCAACATCACGCGCTCGTTTTACATGTTGCTGATGATACCGGTCTGGGGTCTGAGTTCTGCAACCCACAGCATGGTGAGCAACATTATCGGGCAGGGTAGACAGGACCTTGTTTTTTCCCTGATAAAAAAGATAATGATTTTGAGTGTGGCATCCATCCTCATTCTTATCCAGGTAAATTTATTTTTTCCCCAGCAGATTGCCTCATTTTTTACCGAAGACCCATCCCTGATTGAAGCCACGGTGCCCCTGCTCAGGATAACCACATTGGCACTGCTTGCTTTTTCGGTGGGAATGATATTGTTCAGCGCCCTTTCAGGAACCGGAAAAACTTTCACCGCCCTTCGCATTGAGGTTATTTCCATAATCTTTTACCTTGCTTTTGCCTTTACCATGGCCGTGGGCTTCAAGGCCCCGGCAGTCATCGTTTGGCTGGTGGAAGCATTCTATTTTTCCCTGCTTGGAATTCTTTCCTTTGTATTCCTTAAAAAAGGAAGCTGGAGAGAATTAAAAATTTAAATTTTTTCCAATATATCATGATATAT
>SLRE01000164.1 GCA_007131125.1 Bacteroidales bacterium
TAGGCCAGGTATTCTTCTCCGTAATTTGTTGAATTGCTAATCAATAAAAGTCTTTGTGCCATTTTTATGTATATTTTGGGTTTTTATTGTTTTGCTTTTCCTGTAAAAAGGCTGTTAAAATTAACTTCGGGAAAATTAACTATCCTTACTTCTCTAACAACCAAACGGTATTAAAGGTTTGGCTATTGCACTGCGCAATAATCCGCTATTGCTTTTCAATTGCCCTTTATTACAAAATTAAGTAATAAATTTGTGTCAAAAAAATATATCCCATGTTGTTAAAGATTGATGAAAAAGATATTAAGAAGTTTATTCTTGTAGGTGAACGGGTGCTGGTAAAACCCAAGGCGCCCGATCAGCGCACCAAAGGCGGGTTGTACCTTCCTCCCGGAGTGGAAGAAAAGCGAAAAGTTCAGCAGGGCTACGTTATTAAATGCGGACCCGGATATCCCATCCCTTCCCCGGTTGAAAGTGAAGAAACCTGGAAAGAACCCAAAGAACAAGTGAAGTATTTTTCGCTTCAGGCCAGGGAAGGCGATTTGGCCGTTTACTTGCAGGACAGTGCCTTCGAAATTGAATTCAATAAGGAGAAATACTGCATTGTGCCGCATTCGGCTATCCTGATGCTCATTCGTGATGAGGAACTTTTTCAGTAAGCTCCCTTCAGGGAGTTTGCATTTCGATTAATTCTTTTAAGGGAAAAACCATGGGTTCTTTCCCTTATTTTTTTATTTTTATCAAAACAAAAAAAGAGATATGTTAAAAGATAAGGACTTTGCGCAGATTGAAAAAAAAGGGATTACCCGGGAAAAGATTGAAAAAAATATTGCAGACTTCAGGTCAGGATTTCCTGCTGTTGAGCTTGCCCGGCCGGCCACAGCCGGTGACGGGATTGAGCGCCTGGAAGATGCCCGGGTAGACGAGCTTGCCGAAAATTTTGACCTGGTCCGCATGAAAAAAGAAGTGATCAAGTTTGTGCCGGCCAGCGGGGCAGCTTCCCGCATGTTTAAAGATGTTTTTGCATGGAAAGAAAAACTCGAGGCAGGAATGGAGCCCGATAAGCTGCTGGAGGAAGATAAAACTGCCGCTTTGTTTTTTGGTAAAATGAGAGACTTTGCTTTCTGGGACGATCTGGCCCTTGTGATGGATAAAGAAGACCTTGATGCAGATCACCTGCTGGAAAGAAAAGATTTTCTTCCTTTGCTGGATTTCATGCTTTCAGACCATGGCCTGGAATACGGAAGCCTGCCCAAGGGCTTGCTGGCCTTTCATAAATATGGAAACCACGCCCGCACCCCGGTGGAAGAACACCTGGTGGAAGGAGTTCATTATGCGGGTGATGAGAGGGGGAGGGTACGCATTCATTTTACGGTTTCCCCTGAACATAAAGAAAGGTTTAAAGGTTTGCTGAAGAAAGTCCAACCAGAATATGAAAAAACCTACCAGGCATCTTTTGATGTTTCTTATTCTGTCCAGAAACCCTCAACCGATACCATAGCCGTTGACCTGAACAACGAACCCTTTCGTGAAAAAGACGGTTCGCTGTTGTTCCGGCCCGGAGGGCATGGTGCCCTGATTGAAAACCTGAATGACCTTGAAGGTGACCTGGTTTTTATTAAAAACATTGACAATGTGGTGCCCGACCGGCTGAAAGAACCTACTTTCATTTATAAAAAAGTGATAGGTGGCCTGCTCTCCGAAATTCAGGATGAGATTTTCGGCTGGCTCAACCTGCTGGACAAAGGTCCTTTGGCTCCTGAAATATACCGGGAAGCAACAGAATTTGCCTCATCAAAGCTTAATCTTGACCCCCGGGCCTTTGATCAGGATCCTGCTAAAGGAAGCCCGCAGCTTAAGAAGCTCTTTAACCGTCCCATTCGGGTTTGCGGCATGGTAAAGAATGAAGGAGAGCCGGGAGGAGGACCTTTCTGGGTAAAAGATCCCAAAACAGGTGAGGTTTCCCTTCAGATTGTGGAATCGTCACAAATAAACCTGGATGATTCGGCTCAAAACAAAATTTTCATGGCTTCCACCCACTTTAACCCCGTTGACCTGGTGTGTGGTATCAAAGACTATAAAGGGAAAAGGTTTGATTTGCCCGGGTTTATTGATTCCCAAACAGGTTTTATCAGCAGAAAGTCAAAAGATGGACGAGACCTGAAGGCCCTTGAACTTCCCGGCCTTTGGAATGGTGCCATGGCATACTGGAATACCATTTTTGTGGAAGTTCCGCTGGCTACCTTCAATCCGGTGAAAACCGTGAATGACCTGCTGCGTCCCCAGCACCAGTAATTTTTTTACGGCTATTGATTTTTTTCCAGTTCACGGTTGATGATGTCTTCGATTTGATCGACCGTGATTCTCTTTGCTATGATGGTTTTTTCGCTATCCAGCAAAAACAGGAGGGGAATGCTGTAGATGTCGTATTTATCGCGGAATCCTGATCGGTTATGGATGTCATTTACGTTGATCCAATTCAGGTTGTATTGTTCCTTTGATTTTATCCAGTTTTCCCTGTCGCCTTCAGTGTTTACGGCAAACACTTTTACTCCCTGTTCTTTTTTGCGCTCATAAAAGTCCCGCAGGGCAGGGGTAACCCTTTTGCAGTGGGGGCAATCCGAATCCCAGAAATAGATAACCAGGTATTCTGCTTCCACATCATGCAGGGAAAGGGTTTCTCCGTCACGGGTATACATTTCTATGTCAGGAGCGGTTTTTCCTATCAGAAGCGGTTTGAGGCGCATGGCCCGGCCGGCGATCCGCTCCAGGGCATCGGGTTCTACCCAAAAGGCTTCACCACTCATATAATATTCTTCAACCATATGCACAAATACGGCATCCATACCCATGATTTCGGAACGCTCTGCATTATTGGTTAGAAACCAAACAACATATTTAAACACCTCATCATTGGCACGTGCTTTATCAACTATACGGTCGGCTTCTTTGATTACAGTATCGGGAATCTGTATCACCACATTGTTGAAGTATCGGTTGAGCATGGAATGAAAAACCGGGGTACGCAGCAGACGGTCATCGGAAAAGTCGATGTTGTTCCAGAACTTGCTTTTATATTGATGATATTGCCTGCGCAGTGCTTCATTTTCGTCAACGGGTTCACCGGGTTCCGGTGCTTCGGGTAATTCGGGTTCAGGAACCTCAGGCTCCTGTTGAGCCAGCAGTACTTTGGAGAATAGCCCGTCGGGAAAAGCATCCATGTATTCTTTTTGTTTCTCCTTAACCTGCCGGTCTGCTTCTGCAATCTTTTCCCGTAATTCATCCCTGCGTAAAGGTGTGGTATCTTCCCGGTTGAGTTCTTCCCTCAGTGGCCCAACTTCCTGTCCTTTTGCCGATACAAATCGAAGGTATTCGTAAAAAGCCTGGTTATCAGGAGAGTTCTCAAACTCCATGGATGGCACAAAATCATCCATTTTGGTTTCCAGGCTGAAATGCTGGTTGTGGTCCACAATAATTTCAAAATATTGTTGTCCGGGAAGTACAACCAAATACATGCCGGGGTCCAGTCGCTCGCTTCCTTCAAAAACAAAATATCCGGAGGCATCGGCCATGGTAGTGTCCTGAAGGTATTGACGGTTGCCAAAGTGATAAGCCAGGTAGCATTCTGCCTCGGAAAGGCCGTCAACCTTTATTTCGATTTTATACCCTTCGTTGGAAAAACTGCAGTTCAGTAAAAAAACAAGCAGTAAAAAAACAGGGAGAATTCTTTTGGGAGTCATAGGTTCTGGATTTGTTTAATCAGGATGAAAGTAAGGGATAAAAATAATATCAAATTTTTTCACAGCAAATGTAAGAAAAACAAAATATTTGTGAAAGAGGCCATACATCCTGCTTTTGTTTATAACTTTGTTAATCTTTAAATATTGTTATGGGTTTTTTTACCACGGATTACATTGCGTTTTTCATGATCGCTGCCCTGGGTCTTGCCTTTGGCAGGCTAAAGGTCAGGGGCTTATCCCTTGATATTTCGGCCATTATTTTTGTGGCCATGGCTTTTGGGTATTACGGTGTAAGCATGCCTCCCATTTTTCAGCAGATCGGGCTGATTCTTTTTATGTTTAGCGTGGGCATGCAGGCAGGGCCTGGTTTTTTCAGCGCTTTCCGCTCCAAAGGCCTTCAGTTGATTGTCCTTGCTGTAGTGGTGATCCTTTCGGGAATGCTCATCACAATCCTGATGCGCTATCTTTTCAATATCGACAGTTCACTGGCGACCGGGCTGTTTACCGGGGCCATCACCAGTGCTTCGGGTTTGGCAGCTGCCGCCGAGGTTTCAGGATCCCCCCTGGTGGCTATCGGATTCGGACTGGCTTATCCATTCGGAATTGTCAGTATCATTTTGTTTGTCAGGCTCTCTGCAGGACTTTTTGGCATCAGCATTTCAGGGGAAGAAAAAAAGTATGAAAATGAATTATATGCTGAACACCCCAAACTGCTTTACCGTAACTTTGTTGTGGAAAATCCCAATGTGATCGGAAAAACCCTGGCAGAGCTTAACATCCGCACCGTAACCCATACCAACATCTCCAAAATACTGAGAAACAACAACCCCATTACCCCGACATCGGAAACAACCCTTGAAAAGCGGGATATTGTGCGTGCTTCCGGCAGCCGGGAGGACCTAAATACGCTATCCTACTTTATTGGCCCGGAAACCAGCAAGAGAATTCCTGAAAGCAAAAAGTTTGTGGTTCGCAGTTTTTTGATTTCCAACCGCCGCAACATCGGGAAAACCATTGCCGAATCCGAGTTCCTGCACCAGTATCATGCTACGGTTACCTCCATTCGCCGAAGCGGTATCGATATAGTTCCTTCTGCCAATACCCGCCTGCGTTTTGGCGACAAGGTGACCTTGAGTGCGCCTGATGAAAACATTCGTAAAATCGGGCAGGTGCTGGGCGACAGCCGGGACGAACTGGATGAGTTTGACTTTTTGCCCATTGCCGTGGGAGTATTGGTTGGTGTTTTTATCGGGTGGCTTCACTTTCCGCTTTGGAGGGGCATGGAGTTCAGCCTGGGAATAACCGGGGGTGTGCTGATTGCAGCATTGATATTGAGCAAAATCGGGAAAACCGGAAGTATTGTCTGGAACATTTCCGGAACCACCAACCAGTACCTACGAAAACTCGGGTTGATTTTTTTCCTGTCTTTTATTGGCACGGAGGCGGGCCAGAAACTGGGCCCCACCATTGAAGAGCATGGATATACAATGATTTTAATAGGTGCGGTGATTTCTCTTGTTCCCATGTTTACGGCAGTGGTATTTGGTCACCTGGTTTTAAAAATCAACTACCTGAGCCTGATGGGGGCCATTACCGGCAGTATGACCAGTACACCTGCCCTGAGTGCCGTGGAACCCCTTACCCGCACCAATGCCCCCCAGGAAGCCTATGCCGCAGTGTACCCTTTGTCTTTGGTGTTTATCATCA